>JAYVUC010000219.1:0-16687 GCA_043788295.1 Phycisphaerales bacterium | reverse complement strand
GGGACCAACAACACGGGGCACCGGCAAGACCAGGCGGCCGACACGGCGGCGGGGATCAAAGCGATTCTGGAGCGGCTCAAGGCCAAGTGCCCCGAGGCCAAGGTGCTGCTGCTGGCGATTTTCCCACGTGGTGAGAAGGCCGACGACGGGATGCGGAAGATCAACGAGGACACGAACAAGCTGATCGAGAAGCTCGCCGACGGGAAGAGCGTGGTATACAAGGACATCGGGGCGAAGTTCATGGCGGAGAAGGGCGTGCTGAAGAAGGAGATCATGCCCGATTTTCTGCACCTGACGCCCGAGGGATACAAGATCTGGGCGGACGCGATCGAAGCGGACATCGTCAAGATGATGGGCGAGGGGAAGGAATCGGGCAAGCCTGAGAAGCCCGCCGGCAAGAAGTAATCGCGTAGTCGTTCGACCGAACAGATGATTCAGCGCCGGCGGCGGCCAAAGGCTGTCAACGCGACGCACAGGAGCACGGCGGATGAGGGTGCGGGCGCGGGGATGATCTTGAAGCCGCCGTGGACGCCGATATCGATGAACGATGCGCTTTGCGCGGTGAGTGTCAGCACGACCGACCACTGGAAGTGCGTCCAATCATGCCTGCCGGAAGCGAGATCGAACACGGCCGGAAGGGTCCAGTCGTGAAGTCCGGGCGTTGAGTTGGAGAATGTGAAGAGCTGGTGCGCGACCTGGAGCGAGTCGAGGTCGGTAATGGTGAAATCCATCACCGCCTCAACGCGCCCGGAATCGCCGATCCAGAACTGCCCTGTAACCGGATATTCGATCCGGCCGAGGCTCAAACCAGGGCGCATCAGGACTTCGGTCCCCATTCGGTCGGTGACCACGCTCGTCCCGCCGTCGGTTGATTGCGCCCGGAAGTTGTTGGGAAAGAACACCCACACATCACCCCCGACAAGCACGGGGCTGCCAAACAGGCCGTGGTCGGACCCCCCGCCGAACCAATCGAAGTTCGTGGCAGTGCCGTTGGTGTTCGACCATGGCACGAAGGCCTGTGAAGACGCGGCGCGGCCCATTGTTGCCGCCAGAGTCGTCAGAATGATGCCGGATCGTGTCATAAACATGTCTCCAATTCAACCCGGTGGTTTGGCGGGCGGCCCCGTCCAAAGCCTCAACAACCCGAACGCACGGTGCGGCTGGTTCGATAACAGGTACAACACGGGCAGGAAAATGCCAGTGACCTTGCGAGTTTCTGGACGATTTTTGTGTAATGGAGGGCGGCGGCAGCCTGCGGTGTCAAGCCTTGGGGCACTTCCCCATCGCATCCCGAACGGCGGTGAGACACTCCTCCCGCAATCGGCCCGCGAGCGGCAGCCTGGGGCTACGGACGCGTTCGTGGCCCATGCCGACTTCCTGCTGGACGAGCTTGATGAGATGCACGAACTCGGGCACCACGTCCATTCGCAGGAGGGGGAGGAACCACTTGTAGATTTCGTGGGCGTCAGCATGCCGCCCGGCACGAGCGAGGTCGAAGAGCGCGACGGATTCTTTCGGGAACGCGTTGACGAGCCCGGCGACCCAGCCTGTTGCGCCTGCGGCGATTCCTTCGACGATGAGATCATCGACACCCACGAGGAGCGCGAGGCGATCGCCGGTGAGTGCGCGGATGGCGGTGAGTCTGCGAACGTCGGCGGAGGATTCTTTGACGGCATGCACGTTTGCAAACTCGGCGGCGAGGTCGGCGACATGTTCGGGGAGGAGGTCGGTGCCGTAGGCGATGGGGTTGTTGTAGAGCATGACCGAGAGGTCGGTGGCGGCGATGGTGGCGGCAAAGTGGGCGCGGATCTCACGCCATGGACCTCGATAGACGTAGGGTGGCAGGACCATGAGCCCGCGGCAACCGGTGGCTTTGGCATCGCGTGCGGATTGGACGGCTTCGGCGGTCGAGAGGGCCGAGATGGCGGCGATGATCGGGACGCGGCTTCCCACCGACTCGACACATGTTCGCCAGATCGTGGATTTCTCGGCGGCAGAAAGTGTCGCGCCTTCGCCAAGCGAGCCGGGTGTCACGATGCCGCGGCAGCCGCTTTCGACGAGCCACGCGACGTGGCGTTTGAGAAAGGGCACATCAACGGACATATCCGCGTTGAACGGCGTGGTGATTGCGGGGAGAACGCCCTGCCAGTGGGATTTGTTCATCATGATTGGGTGATTCCATGGCAAAACGGGTCGCGTGGATCGAGCACCAGCGTGGCTTCGGCGGTCACGAACGCCCGCCCCGAGATCGTTGGAATGAGCTGACCGTTCTCGATTCGCACCGAACCCGTGAAGCGCGACCCGATGATGCTTTCCTGCCGCCACAGTTGGCTCAGGGCGAGTTTGCCGTCGGCGTGGAGGCACGCCATTTTGGCGGCGGTCCCGGTGCCGCAGGGCGAGCGGTCGTAGGCTTTGCCGGGGCAGAGGACGAAGTTTTTGCTGTCGCAGTCGTCGCGCGAGGGCGGACCGAAGAGCTCGATGTGGTCGATGACGCCGCCGCCCCCCCCCACGCCGAGGGTTGTATCGCCCGTGATGGCGGCCGCGGCGAGTGCTTGGCGAGTTTGCCACGCGAACTCGGTGAGTGTCTCGACATTGGCGAGCGAAAGTTCCTGGTGGTGATCTGAGCACAGGAAGAACCAGTTGCCGCCCCAGGCGACGTCGCCGCTGACGGTGATGGGCTTCCCGCGCCAGTCGAAAGTCACTGTTGCACCCTTGCGGGCGCGGAAGGCAGGGACGTTGTCGATGGAGATTGATCCATCGCCGGCGATGAGGATCGCCGCGTCGCCCACGGGCGTCTCGACGATGTGCGAGCCCACGCCGATGCGTCCCATGTGCCGCAGCGTGGCGGCAAGCCCCAGGGTGCCGTGCCCGCAAGCGTTGAGGAAGCCGACGTTGTTGAAGAAGATCACGCCGCAGACGGCTTTGGGGGTTGCCGGCGGACAGACCATGGCGCCGACGAGGAAATCGTTCCCGCGAGGCTCGTTGACGACGGCCCGCCGCATGTGATCGAAGCGTTCGCGGAAGACCTGGAGTTGAGCGGCGACTGATTTGCCACTACCTGGAGGAAGCAGGTCGGGCCCGCCACCCACGATGACCCGGGTGGGCTCCCCCTCGGTGTGCGAGTCGATGACGCGAAGAATGTGGAGGCCCGATTGCAAGCCACGTTGTAGGCCCGTTGTGGGCCGATCGGTGGGCTGGAAGCCCGCGCGTTTCCATACGGCCCGGCGCGCACCGCGCCCGCGCGGTCAATCGGCTTATGGGCCCGTTGGTGTCCGCTTGACCTTATCCCCCCGCACGTTACCCTTCCCCTCCCGTTGGCCTGCCGAAAAGCCGATCAACGGGTGTCGGGCAGATAGCTCAATGGTAGAGCACAGCATTGAAAATGCTGGGGTTCCCGGTTCAAGTCCGGGTCTGCCCACTTCCAAGCCTTTCGGTTTTTTTGGCGCGCGTTTCACGCACGCCGGGTGAACCAAATTCGGGCACTCTCAGCTATACTGCGATACAGGAGGCTTTCCATGCGCGCTCGCACACTTTGGATTGGGGTGATGCTCGCCGTCGGCTTTGCATCTTTGCTCGTGGTGCATTCGCGGCACCAAGCGCCGGGTCACATCCCGCACGAGGTCGCGGCTGATACGGCTGGAGTCTCGCTCATCGCCTGCTCCTCTGCCGGGGCGTGCTCGATCGCTGCCGCGAGCAACCGCGATGAGACCCGAGCGTTGACGGTAAGGGAAGCTATGGAGCCGCTCAACTCGAACGCACAGTCGCTGCACGCAACCGCCGACCCGGTGCTTTCGGCCCTGCTTCCGCAGAACGAGAACGTGACACTCCAAGGCCGCACCGTTGAACGCTGGAAGGCCCGCACGTATTTCTGTCCGGGAGATTTCAACCGCGACGACGCGATCGATCAGCAGGACATCGAGGACTTTCTCGAAGCGTTCGCCAATCGCTCGGGGCCACTCGCCGAGTTTCTCGACATCAATCAGGACGGTGCGATCGACGGCGACGACCTGAACGCTCTCATTCAAGCGAGCTTTGAGGATTGCGACCCCGAGCAGGCTGCTCTCAATCGAAACCTGATCTGCATCCGCTCGCGGCATGAGCTCGAAGCCCAGCGAGTCTCGCTCGTGTGAGTGCCGATTTGCCCGTAGACTTGGGCGATGCTCGAACTGGCAAATCTGATCAACGGCAGCCTGTGCCCACCTGCTGCGGGCCATTATCTCGGCGTGATCGAACCGGCGACGGCGACGGCGCACGCCCGCGTGCCCGATTCGACCGCGGCGGACATTGATGCTGCGGGTGCGGCCGCTTCCGACGCCTTTCCAGCGTGGTCCGCCACGCCTGTTTCCGAACGTTCGCGGCATCTGCTGCGACTGGCCGATCTCGTGGATGCGAATCTGGAACGGCTTGCCGCTGCGGAATCGGTTGACACGGGCAAGCCTGTTTCCGTCGCCCGCGCGCTCGACATCCCTCGCTCGGCGATGAATCTTCGTCACTTTGCGACGGCCATTCTGCATACTGCGGGCGAGTCACACGAGTTTGACGGCGGGGGCATGCCCGGCGGAATCCACGCGATCAATTACACGCTCCGCAAGCCGCGCGGCGTCGCGGGGTGCATCTCGCCTTGGAATCTGCCTCTTTACCTGCTCACGTGGAAGATCGCCCCGGCGCTGGCCACCGGCAACACCGTCGTCGCCAAGCCCAGCGAGGTCACGCCCACCACCGCCGCGATCCTGGGCGAACTTTCCATCTCCGCGGGCCTGCCGCCCGGCGTGCTCAACATCGTTCACGGCTCGGGCGCGGTCGCCGGTGCGGCTCTTGTACAACATCCCGATGTTCCCACCATCACGTTCACGGGCTCGACCGCCGTCGGGCGATGGATCGGCGAGACGTGTGGGCGTTCGCTCAAGCGTGTGAGCCTGGAGCTGGGCGGCAAGAACCCGTTCATCATCTTCGAGGATGCCCAGCTCGACGGCGCGGACGGTGCGATCGAGACCGCTGTGCGTGCGGCGTTCAGCAACCAGGGACAGATATGCCTCTGCGGCTCGCGGCTACTTGTTCACGCGAGCGTCTATGAGCGCGTGCTCGCTGGCGTCGTCGAACGTGCCAAGGCGCTGAAGGTCGGCGATCCGGCGGACCCCGCGACACACTTTGGTGCGATCACGGGCCGGGCGCACCTGGGGAAGATCGTGGCCGCGGTGAATCTCGCCCGCGAACTCGGCGGCACGGTCCACACGGGCGGAAGTCCGGTTGCGTCCGACGACCTCCCAAGCCGTTGCCGCAATGGCTTCTTTTTTCCCCCCACCGTCATCACGGGGCTCGACCCGGCGTGCGGGCCCGAGCAGGAAGAGATCTTCGGCCCGGTCGTCACGGTGCAGAAGTTCAGGGACGAGAGCCACGCGATCGCACTCGCCAACGGCACTCCCTACGGCCTGGCCGCGACGATTTTCACACGCGACATGTCGCGGGCCCACCGTGTCGCCGCGTCGATCCACGCCGGAGTCATCTGGGTGAACTGCTGGATGGTCCGCGACCTCCGAACACCCTTTGGCGGGACCAAGCAGAGCGGCGTGGGGCGCGAGGGCGGGAGCGAGGCGTTGCGCTTCTTCACCGAGCCCACGAACGTCTGCGTTCGCGCGTGAGGGATCAGTCAGCTCACTTTGGCGCGTCGAGCTCGTACGCTCTGGTCAACCACCGGATCACGCCCTGGTCGATGTCGCTCGCGGATTTGATCTCGATGCGGTGGGTGATGCGGTCCTTTTTCGCGTAGCCGCCCGTGTCGATGAGCCTTGGCGGGATCTTCTCGCCCATCTTCACCATCGCGCCCAGCGCAAAGCCCAGGTCGATCCGCGTCCTGGTCGCGGGCTTGATCTGCGCGAAAACGTGCTCACGGTAGAGCGGGATCATCGTCTTGCAGGGGCAGACCTTCACGTCGCCGCCCAGTTTGCGGCCCGCCTCGATCAACCGATCGCCCAGCGGTCGCAGCGCCTCGCGGCCGGCGTACATGCCATCGACATAGCCGACCGCCGTTCGCAAATAGTCCTCGTCGGTGTCTTCGAGGTCGTACTTGCCCATCGACCGTCCGGCCAGTTCCCATGCCGTCACGGTTCCAAACCCCGCACCCAATCCCTGGCCCTTGAGCCACTCGCGGCGTTCCTGTTCGGTCTTGGGCCCCTTCGCGTCGATGTGTTTCAGCCATTCATCGAGCGTGCAGCCGGTCTTTTCCTTCAGCGACGCGATCCACTTCTGGACCATCGCGACGCCCGGATGGACGTCGTACGGCGAGCGCGTTGCCCTGGCCGCACCCTTGGGTGCCGACATGGCTGCTGGAGCGGGTCTGGCAGGTGCCTTGGCTTTGACGGGGCGATTGGCTTTGGTTGGGGCTTTGTTTTTCTTGGCCATAGCGTCAGCGTACCACACGCTCAGGCGACGATTTAGGACTTGGAACCAGCCCGCCAGGCCAGCGTCCAATCTCCCTGAGATGTCGGTTCCCGAACGTTTCGTCCCGAGTACACTTGTCCATCAATCCGGGGCCCTGCGTTGCCCTGGTCAATCGGAGTCTTTCCCCATGCGCCGCACTCTCGTTCACGCCGTTCTTTCCCTGGCTGCCGGCCTCGCTGCGCCCGCCTCGCTTGCCCAGCCCACTGCTCTGGGCAAATCCGGGCCCGACCCGGTGCTCGACCCCCAGATCACGCGCAAGGGGGAAGGAGCCCGCCGCCTGACCCTCAACGCCCTTGAACTCAGGGCATTCCCAACCGCCGCGTGGAGCAAGCTCACGGACTGGCAGAACGGGTCGGCCCTGACGACGGCGGACACGAGCGGCAAGGTGGTGCTCATCGTGACGTACTCGGGCTGGTACAAACCCGCGAAGAAGGGAATGGAAGCCGCCAAAGCCCTTGCCGAGACGTACGCGAAGAAGGGCCTGATCGTGGTGGCGGTGCATGACAAGGACGGGTGGGCCGACGCCGACAAAGCCAAGCCGGCCGAGGGAGCGAAGTTCCTGCTCGCGCACGATTCCAAGAATGAGTTCCGCAAGGCGATCGAGTCGGCGCAGGATCCGGATTTCTACCTCATCGACAAGGCCGGCAACATGCGATTCGCCGCCATCGCGTCGGACGCGGTCGAGGACGCGGTCAAGTCGCTCACGAGCGAGTCGGCAACGACGGCGGAGAAGCTCAACGAGCGGCTCGCCAAGGAGAAGGCCCGGCTCGAGGAGGCCTCACGCCGCACGCTGGACGTGAACACCAAGATCGACATGACCAACATTCCCGAGCTCTCGTTCCGCCAGCCGACGGCGGAGGAGTACGAGAAGGCGGAGTGGCCTCTGCCTCCGATGACCGACGCGCAGAAGACCGAGTACAAGAAGAGCAAGAAGCTGCCCGACCCCAAGTCGTTCACGATTCCCGACACCGACTGGTTCCCCAAGAAGCTCAGGACCAAGGGTCGCGTGACGCTGCTTTATTTTTTCCATCCCGACTTCATCGACAGCGACCGGCTGATCCCCTCTCTCGACCGCATCGATCTGTATCAGCAGCGAATGGGCCGCGACCTCACGATCGGCGGGGTCGTCTTTGATTTCCGGGCGGCCAAGGGCAGCAGCCAGGATGCCACAGTCGACGACAAGAACGCGGAGAAGATGAAAGCCCGCCTGAGCACGTTCACGAGGCAGCGCAAGATCGAGCACTCATTGTACCTGGACCTTGAGAACTCACTCTTCGGCGAGATCAAGCCCGAAAATGCGACCGAGTTCTTCATCCCCCAGGTAGTCATCGTGAGCAGCGACGGGATTGCCCGCTGGTGGGGATTTGCGGGTGAGGTCGCGTTCGAGGGCGCTCTGAGCAAGACGCTGGCGGCCGACCCCGGTGCCAGGGCGCGCAGCGAGGCTGAGGCAGCCTGGATCAAGGCCCAGAGGAAATGAGCACGGGCCAGCCCGCGCCGCAGGCAACTCCGGGCCCGCTCTTTCATGTGGTGCTGCACGAGCCCGAGATTCCCAACAACACCGGGAACATCGGACGCACGTGCGTCGCCACTGCGTGCCGCCTCCACCTCATCCGACCGCTTGGGTTCGACACCTCGGACCACGCCTGCCGCCGGGCCGGGCTCGACTATTGGCCAAGGCTCGGCGTCCGCGAGCACGAATCGTGGGATGAGTACCTTGCCGCCGAGCGGCCCCCTCGGCTCTGGCTGCTCTCCACCAAAGCGAGCCGATCGGTTTTCGACGCCGACTTCCGCATGGGCGACGTTCTGGTGTTCGGCAAAGAAACCCGTGGCCTGCCACCCTCGCTCACCGATCGTTATCCCGATCGCGCGATCGTTCTGCCCATGATTCCAGCCGAACGATCACTTAATGTGGCGACCGCTGTGTGCGCCGTGGTCTACGAGGGAATGCGCCAACTTCTAGCTCGGGGCGATATTTGTTCTCGCGCTGACCTGCGGCTCAACGTAACCCCCGCACCTGCTCTCCCTATCAATCCTCCTGTTTGTTAGTATATTGATCGGCACATTCCGACAAGTTTGGGTGAACACTTTGCTCGCCCGAACCGTATAAATGTGAGCAAATCTCTTCTTCTCTCTCCTCAAGTGTACCGCTTGGCCTGGCCGAGCGGTACACTGCTTTTGTGACCACCCACTCTCATCCCAACCGCAATCGCTCCCTGCTTCTGGCCTTGACGGCTCTCGCACTGGCGGGATGTCAGGGATGTGGACGGGTTCTCCTTTCCGACAACGAGCCGCGAAGTCAGTACGACCGTTACGACTCGCTCCGGAGTCAGCGCGCGCCGTCGTCAGTGGAGGACGAGTTTGGTGCCGCCCGCCCCAACATCCGTGGGCGACTCACCCGTCGCGACTAAAGCTCGCGCCACCAGCAGTAGTAGTCGAGAGACATCGTGCCACGACAGGGCAGATCCGAAGGAATCGGTGGGCGAGACCGAACGTCCCAGCCGAATTATTTCTCACCAACTATCAACTTTTGCGCGCAAAATCGTCGATTCTCTCGCTCTCCCACCTGTTGTATTCGATCATAGAGTGCAGCACCTCTCTACACTGTCCGAGCACGGAAGCTCAGCATGGCCACACGCAGCATCTCATCCCGCTCCAAGCCTCGTCGCCGGTCAAAGCCGGCCTCGACGGTCAACACGCGCGTTCGCATCGTCTGGACCAGCTTGCTCGCCACGCTGACGGTTGTGGGCGGGTCGCTGTACCTGATCGGCGGGCAGGGAACATCCCGGCGCGACACGGGCGCGATACCTCTGGTGATGACCACGCCCGATCTTGGGCTGGCACCGATTTTCAACAATCCGGTTCCGCTGCGGGGCTGGGATCGCATTGTGGTGATCGACACGGGCACACCTTTCGCCAGCGTCGACACGCTCGACGTGCGAGCCAAGGAACTGGGCGAGCCATCGGGCATCGGGTATCACTTTGTGATCGGCAACGGCCGCAATCTCACCGACGGCCAGATTCGCCCCTGCCCGCGCTGGCGCGCTCAGAAGGCCGCATCGGCCGCGTACGGCGACGACCTGGCCAACGACGGAACGCTCGTCATATGCGTCGTGGGCGACACGAAGCGCACTCGCGTGACGGACGATCAGTTCCACAGTGTCAGCGAGCTTGTTGGAAAGCTCGCGAGCCGGTTCAATATTCCCAGTGCCCGCGTCGAGTTTCGCGTCGGCTCGGGGCTCAGGACCAGCTTCATGGACGCGCTAGGCCACTGATTCGGCTGTCGATTCGGCTGTCGATTCGGCTGTCGATTTGGCGTCGGGCCTTTGATTTGGACACCGTTACATGGCCGCTCTATCCGGGGCGGCCTTTGCATTGGGATCACATGCGGGAATGGAGCGATGTTGTCGCGTTGGAGTGTGTCGAGGTCCGAAAGCTGCCGATCGACGATCGCGGGGCTATCTTTCCCTCTCCCGCGCGGTCTGGTGCGAGGCGGGGCGGAGGTCGTCCGCCCCTGGGAAGATTTTTCGGAACGGCCGATAGTGTTGGAGCCGTCCGCGATCTGCGGGCGTATGGATCAAGTCCGCAAGCTGAGCGGGAATGATGCGTTGGAACTGGGTCAGCGGCAGGCGGCACTCGTCGGGGAAATGAACAGGGCATGACTCGGCAACTCACTGAGTACAAGAAGGGCGACACAGTCGAGCACTTTCGCGTTTTGGCGGAGCTTGGACGTGGCGCGGCCTCGATTATCTACCTCGTGCAAGACCCCAAGACCAAGCAGATCTGGGCACTCAAGCACGTCGAGAAGATCGAGCCCAAGGATCAGCGGTTTCTCGATCAGGCCGAGTCCGAGTACGAGATCAATCGCCAGCTCAATCATCCGCGCATCCGGCACATCGAGAAGATGATCAAGCGTCGGGCCGGGCTGCTCACGGGGGTCACGGACCTCTACGTGGTGATGGAGATGGTGGACGGCGAGAGCCTGGACCGTTCCCCCCCCGGGACGTTCGAGCGGGCTGTCGATGTTTTCTATCAGACCGCGGACGCGCTGGCGTACATGCACAGTGCCGGGTATGTCCACGCGGACATGAAGCCCAACAACGTGGTGATGGCGGCCGACGGGAAGATCAAGATCATCGATCTGGGGCAGAGCTGCAAGGCGGGCACGATCAAGGAGCGGATTCAGGGCACGCCCGATTACATCGCGCCCGAGCAGGTGCATTGCCGACCGATCACCCCGCAGACCGACATCTACAACCTGGGCGCGATGATGTACTACCTGCTCACGCGGGCGAAGGTGCCTACGGCGCTCGCGGGTGGCGATTCGCTGGTGAGCCGCCGCGACGACAACATGATCGAGAAGCCCAAGCCCGCCATCAAGCTCAACGACCGGATTCCGCCGCGGCTCAACGAGCTGATCATGCAAAGCGTCGAGGTCGATCCGGTCGATCGCCCCTCCACCATGAAATACGTGGCCGAGCGGCTCAGCCTTGTGCTGGACGTGCTTCGCGCCAAGCGTGAGGGGACGGGCGGCTTCAACCCGCTGGACAGCGCGGACGGGTCCAGACCCTAGGATTGGGCCCTGGGTTTCGCCTCGCGGATCGATTCCTGGTGGCAGTAGTCTCCAGGCCGATGTTTCTCTCGGCCACTGAAGCACCGCTCTGTAGAGGGGTGCCACCAAAGGCGTGGAGAAAGGAATCCTGGCGGCTCAATGGACCTCGTGACGCTTAACCTGCAGGATGCCGGGGTCGTGCGTGACCACTTCGTTCGCGGCGCGGAGGCGAATCGGGCCGCGTCGTGCCGCAAGGGGTCGATCGACCTGATCGCGGCTCCGGGCGCGCTCATCGCGACGGGCGACCTGCACGACAATCCGCTGCACATGGCGAGGATCATCGAGGCGGCGGGGATGGGAGCCATCGCAGCGACCGACGCATTCGACCGGCATGTCACGCTCCACGAGATCATTCATCCGCCGCGGCTCATCAACGGGATGGATTTTTCGTTCCGCGCGCTGGCTCGTGTCGCTGCGCTCAAGGCCGCCTACCCCGATCGCGTCCACACGCTTCTGGGCAACCACGAGCTGGCGCAGGTGTTGGGAACGGCGATCGTGAAGGACGGCGTTCGCGTGGTCGATGCGTTCAACGCCGGGCTCGATTTCGCGTACGCCGAGCACGCCGGGGAGGTCGCAAAGGCGATTCACGACTTTGTGATGTCGATGCCCATCGCCCTGCGCTGCGAGTGCCTTGGGTTCGACGGCCGCGTGGGCGGCAAACACATTTTGTGCTCTCACAGCCTTCCCAGCCCCGGGCAGATGGCGCGATTCGATTCAACAGTCCTCGACCGCGAACTGGAGCCCCGGGACTACGAGCCGCTGCGTGGGGCGGCGTACAACATGGTCTGGGGGCGTTCGCACGATGCGGAGCTGCTCGAAGACCTGACCGAGCGCTGGGGGATCAACATGTTCCTCATCGGGCACGAGCACGCGGAGAGCGGCGTGCGAATCGTCCCGCCCAACGCGGTCATTCTCAACAGCGACCATGACCGGGGTGTCTACCTGCCCGTCGACCTCTCCAATCTGCCGCGGCTCGACGACATCCCGCGGATGGTCGTGCGTCTGGCGTCAGCCTGACGCCCGAGCTGGCTTGTGTGTGTCTGGCTTGCTTGCAGTGTCCTCGAACGGCTCGATGTGGATCAAGACGCCCAGCACGCCTGGCATCTCTCGCCTGATCGCTGATTTCACCTTTCCCGAGACGACGTGGGCGTCGGCGACAGACATCGCCGGCTCAACCTGTACGTGCATGTCGAGCCAGTAGCGGCTGCCCGCCTTGCGGGCGTGCGACTGCTCGATCGCACGGACGCCCTCGACCGTGGCGGCGATCGTGGCGGCGCGCTCGGGAATGTCCCGCGGCTTGGCGTCAAGCAATTCTCGCAGCGGCGCACGCGAGAGGAGCCCGGCGTTCACGAAGATGATCGCCGCCGCGAAGAGGGCTGCCCAATCGTCGGCGGGCTCGTATCCCTTTCCTCCCAGGATGGCGATCGAGATGCCAATGAATGCTGCGGTGCTGGTGATCGCGTCGGCGCGGTGGTGCCACGCGTCGGTCTCGACGGCGGTGTGCCCGCCGGCGCGGGCTGTATTTCTGGCAACGCGGAACATCGTCTCCTTCACGACGACCACGGCGACGAGCACGATGAGCGTGAAGGGTGCGGGAGCGTGATGCGGGGTGATGATCTCGTGAACTGACGCCACCGCGATGCCGACCCCGGCAAAGAGCAGGAGGACGCATACGAACAGGGCGGCGAGCGCTTCGGCCTTGCCGTGGCCATAGGGGTGATCGTCGTCGGGCGGAACCGCGCCGTAGCGAAGTCCGCTCCAGATGACAACGCTACCCACCATGTCGCCCAGCGATTCGATGGCGTCGGCGATCAGGGCGTAGGAGTGCCCCAGGATGCCCGCAACGAGCTTGAGCCCTGCGAGAGCAAGGTTCACCGAAAGCCCGATCAGTGTGATTCTTTCGGCGCGGGACGATTCCGACATGCGGGGATCGTATCGGTCGCGTCTCTGGGTAGCACACGCCTGGGCTACATGATTCCGCCATCGTTTGTTGAGATGAAGAAAGACTCGTCTTGGAGAGACATGCCACCAAGAGGCGTGCCGCCTGGGTTCACACGCCGATCTCATCGGCGACCGATTCGAGTGTTTCGGGCGCATCGCCAGCGCCGCCGCCCAGGGCATCAACCGTCGGAGCAGTGGCAAGGGGCTTGCCCTTCTCGTCGGTGAGGGCGACTCCTGCCATCGTTCTGATGATGGGCGTTGGGTTCTTTTTCTCGTGGTTGAGCATGGTGACCTCGAGGGCCTTGCGGTGATCTTCGGGAACCTCGTTCCACTTGCCGCGCCCGCGACACTTGGGAAACCGCGAGCAGCCGAGCCACAGACCTCGCAGGCCGTTGCGGAGGTTCATCGGACTCTTGCAGATGGGACAGGGCAGCTCGGTCACGAGCGGCTTGGGGCTTGGCGCGACGACCTTTCCCTTTTTGTCGATGTTCAGGATGCCGTCGCAGGGGTTGGCCTTGTCGCTGTATCGCGGGCAGCCCAGGAAGGGCCCGAACTTTCCGACGCGCTTGTTCATCGCCGAGCCGCACTTGGGGCACGCGATATCGACCGCAGCCGCTGCGGGCCTGGGCACGCCCTCGCGGTCAACCGGGCTGGCATATTTGCAGACCGAATCGGCTGAATAGGTCGAGCACGAGAGGAATCGCCCGTTCTTGCCGAACTTGTACACCGTCGGGCTGCCGCAGTTGGGGCACTTGTACTCGGCGGGCGCGGGCACGCTCTCGGCCTTGGCGTGGACAAGGGTGATCTCGGCCTCGGCGATGCGCTTCTTGAACGGGTCATAGAAGCGTCGGAGCATATCGACCCAGTCGAGATGATCTTCCTCGACCTTGTCGAGCTGCAGCTCCATGTCTCGCGTGTAGCCCAGGTCCATGATGTCGGGGAACGCTTCGATGAGCTTGTCGGTGACGACCTCGCCCAGATCGGTCGCGTAGAAACGCCGCTCGGCCTGCTCGACGTACTTGCGGTCCTGGATGACGCCGATGATCGACGCGTAGGTGCTGGGGCGGCCGATGCCCTCGGATTCGAGCACCTTGATGAGCCCCGCTTCGGTGTAACGCGGCGGCGGGCTGGTGAACTTCTGCTCGGGCCGGATGTGGAAGGGCGCGACGGGCTGCCTTTCTTTCAGTGCTGGCAGCGTCTGCTCGTCGGCGGCCTTGGGCACGCCGGTCACCTTGTAGAAGCCGTCGAAGACCAGCACGCGGCCCGTGGCGCGGAAGGTCAGCGGCGTCTTGCTGGTGGTGCGGATGAGCACTGCCGTCGAATCCCACTCGGCGGGCACCATCTGGCTTGCGACGAATCGCTCCCAGATCAGTGAGTAGAGCTTGAACTGATCGTCGTTGAGAGCCCGGCGAACCTTGGCGGGCGAGAGATCGGCGGATGTGGGCCTGATCCCCTCGTGGGCTTCCTGGGCGTCCTTGTTCGACGACGAGAAGAAGTTGGGCTTCTCGGGCAGGTACTTGTCGCCGAAGTTTTTGGCGACATACGCGCGGGCCATGTCGAGGGCTTCCTTCGACAGGTGCGTCGAGTCGGTACGCATGTAGGTGATGAGGCCGACGGGCCCTTCGCCGGGAATATCGACGCCCTCGTAGAGCGACTGGGCTGTCCGCATGGTGCGCTGCGCGCCGAAGCCCAGTCGCGTGCTGGCCGACTGCTGGAGTGTGCTGGTGATGAACGGGGCGGTGGGGCGCGTGGTGGTGCGCTTGGTCTCGATCGAGGCGATGGTGTAGGGCGTTGCTGGATCGACGACGCCGTGGACGCTGCGAACGAACTTCGCTGGGCCCTTGCCCTTGGGGTCTTCTTTCGTGGCGGTGGTGATGTTTGTGAGGCCCGCGGTCTGGGCGATCTCTGTCGCACGCTTTGTCAGATCGCCCGAGCCCTTGAGCTCGAACTTCTCGCCGCCGATTTCGACGAGTTCGGCCCGGATCCCGCCGTGATCGCCCAGCCAGGCGTTGATCGCCTTGACCAGGGGGCCGTTGCCCTTCTCGTCGCGCACGCCGGTGAACTCGGCGAAGGATTTGGCGAGACCCGCCGCCTTGGCCATCTCGGGCGTGAAGAACGCCTCGATTGACCAGTATTCATCGGGGACAAACGCGCGGATCTCACGCTCGCGCTCGACCACGAGGCGCACGGCGACGCTTTGCACGCGCCCTGCGGAGAGTCCCCGGGCGACTTTTTTCCACAGGAGCGGCGAGACCTGATAGCCCACGATGCGGTCGAGGATTCGCCGGGCCTGCTGCGCGTTAACGCGGTCCTCGTCGATCGGGTGGGGGTTCTTGAAGGCCTTTTCGATCTCGCCCTTGGTGATGGCCGGGAAGATCACGCGCTTGGCCTGCTTGCTGGGGATGCCCAGCTCCTGCGCGAGGTGCCACGCGATGGCTTCACCCTCGCGGTCCAAGTCGGTTGCGAACCAGACGGTGCCGCCGCTGGATTCGACGTCCTTGCACGCCCGCTTGATGTCCTTGATGACCGTCTCGCGGTCCTCGGTGATGACGTATGTGGGCTTGAAGTCGTGCTCGAGGTCCACGCCCGGCACGGGGCTCTTGACGCCCTTGGGGTTCTTGCTGGGCAGGTCGCGGACGTGGCCGACCGACGCCATGACGTGGTAGTGCTCGCCGAGATACTTGTTGATCGTCTTGGCCTTGGCGGGCGATTCGACGATGACCAAGTCTTTGCCCTTGGCCGACCCGATGGCGTAGGCCTTGAAGGTGCGGAAGCCGCCGGACTTGCCGCGACGCCCGCCCTTGGCCTCGCTCGCCTTGGGCGGCGGCGGGGCGGCGACGGCGGCCCCTGCCCCGGCTGCAAAGGGGGCGGCTTCAGACTTCGCGGTTTTTGATGCCTTCTTCGCCATATCTCTCTTTTAGATGAGCTGCCGAACAATTGGAATCGCGCTTGTCGGCTCGCGGCGGCCCTTTGGGGTTGGAATTTGCCTCGGGAACCCACCCGAGCTGCCCTAAGCCGGTCTAGCGAAGCAGGTTGGGGAGCAAGAGTCAAGGCAGTGGGTCTTCTTGTTCGCAATACGTTTGCGTTATGAAAGTTTTTTTGTAGGCCTGGTGGTCAGCCAATCTGCAATATTGACTGCACAACAGCCAGGTCGGTCTTGCCGTCTACCTCAATGACATGCGAGGCGATCAAGCGATAGGTCGGGTCACGCCTCGCCCACAGCGTGTCGATTTCAGTGAGTGGGTCTGTGCCTGTCAGGGATGGGCGATCGACGAGAATGGTTGAGGAGAGGCGAGCACGAAGCGTTGCAGGGGTTGCACGCAGGTACACAAGTTTCGCGCCGGCGGCAACCCGGCGGGCGAGTTCGGCTGCACTGGGTGGGTGGGTAGGCGTGCCGCCACCTAGGGCGACGATTTTGGCACCCAGCACACGCGGGTCGTCGAGGGCCTTTCGCTCGGCCTCTCGAAACGCGGACTCGCCTTTGGTTCGCAGGGCTTGGGCGGCGGTGGCGCAGCCGAGAAACGTCGGCGTGAGATCGTCGAGGTCGATGAACACACCATCGCCACCGATGTCACGGGCCAGCAGACGGCCGATCGTCGATTTGCCGCTTCCTCGCAGGCCCATGAGATAGATCGTCATCGTGAGATCATAGTGACTGGCTTGAGGTGGCTTTGAGGTGGTCCGGTTCTCCGAACCGGG
>JAYVUC010000218.1:0-8425 GCA_043788295.1 Phycisphaerales bacterium | reverse complement strand
CTTGCCGGCCGGGCGCGAATCGGCTGGTGCGCGAGGTAGCCGCGGATATCCGCCGCCAGATCAGCAGCGGACGAATACCGGCGTGTCCGGTCCTTCTCCAGTGCAGTGGAAACGATCGTCTCAAGCTCGCCGCGAAAGCTGCGACAGGCGCGAGAGGTCTGGCTGAGCCGCGTGGGTATCTCCTCACGAATGATCCGTGCCGCCTCGCTCATCGGCTTGCCGTCGAGATCGTGCGGGAGGCGCCCCGAGAGCAACTCAAACAGGATGACACCCAAGGCGTACACGTCGGAGCGCGCATCAAGGGTGCCGTTGCCGCCATCGCCCACTTCAACCTGTTCGGGACTCATGTAAGGCAGCGTGCCGATGAGTTGCCCGGCGTCGGTCAGCAGGGTCGTCGCGCCGCGATCAGCGTCAATCAGACGTGCCACCCCGAAGTCGAGAATCTTGGGCTGCGGGTGCGCGCGAACGGTCGTGGACTGATGCGGCAACGACGGTGCCCGCGCGGGCTTCTCCGACGTGGGGCCTGGCACGAGTGTCGTGTGCTGTCCCTCCGACATGGCGACGAGAATGTTCCCGGGCTTGAGATCGCGATGGATCACCCCTTGGAGGTGCGCGTGCTGCACCGCGTCGCAGACCATCGCAAACAGTTCGAGCCGTTCGGGCAACGTCGGACTCATCTCCCGCACATACCGATTCAACGCCAGCCCCCGCACAAGCTCCATGGCGATGTACGGTTGACGCGCCGAACCAATCTCGACCGCCCCAGCCTCGTAGATCTGCGCGATCCCAGGATGGAGCAGCCGCCCCAGCATCTGGGCCTCGTGCTCAAATCGCCGCTGTGTCCGGGGGCCCGTCACCCCCGGCCTTATCACTTTGAGCGCCACACGACGCCTTGGATTGTCCTGCTCAGCCTCGAACACCACGCCCATCCCGCCCTCGCCCAGGAACTCGACGATCCGGTACGGGCCGATGCGATCGGGCATGTCGCGGCGCGAGACGTCCGCGAGCAGTTGTGACAGCGCAACGATCCCACCCATCGCCGGCGTCTGAAAAAGTGGATGCGGCGAGTCATCGCCCGCGAGAAGCGATTCCACCTCCCGGACCAGTGCTGGGTCACCCCCGGCCTGCCTGTGCAGATACTCGGCCCGCGCGGCGGGCGGAAGCCGACGTGCCTCCCGAAACAACGCTTCGATTCGCTCGAACTGCTCTGGAATCATGGCGTGTGACGCTCCGTGAGCCGCTGCGACAGCCAGGCGCGAGTAAACGCCCAATCTTCGGCGAGCGTCGAGCGCCCCACCCCCAGCGACTGGGCGGCCTCCTCGATGGACAAACCACTGAAGAACCGGAGTTCCACTAGCCGCGCCTTGCGCTCGCTGAGTACCCCAAGCTCGTTCAGTGCGTCATCTAGAGCCTGAACATCGACCTCGCTGGCCGTTCCGGGCGCGGCCACATCGCTCAGCGTGATCCGCTTCCATCCCCCTCCCCGCTTCAAACGCTGATTGTCGCGGGCATGATTCACCAGTATCTGCCGCATCGCACGCGCCGCGAGCGCGAAGAAGTGCGACCTGTCCTTCACGGATACAGCGCTGGTGCCCATCAGTTTCACATACGCCTCGTTGACCAGCGCCGTCGCCTGCAGCGTTTGCCCTCCACCCCCCACACCCCACCGCACGTGCGAGCCCATGCACGACATCGCCAGCGCGCGCAGTTCGTCGTACACGATCGGGAACACGGCATTGAGGGCCTCGGAGTTACCACGAGTTGACAGGCTCAGGAGCTTTGTCAGGTCGGTGTTTGGCTTGTCAGTCATTATCGGCACCTCTCTCCCAGCTTCCATAAGGGTATCCCACGAAATCGTCACCTCGATCGGGCGCGCACCGATCGGACGGTGTATGTTGCTGGGAGAACCCGCGATGTCATCCATCCCCGTTCCGAGCGGGACATCCCGATTTCAAGACCGGCCCAGAGGCTCTTTCAGGAGAACTCGCATGAACTCAGCACGCTCGTCCATTCTGCCCTTGCGCCGCGGGGCTGTCCACGTCGCCACGATGTGGGCTGCGCTGTTGCCCGCGGTTGTCTTCGCGGATGTCTACACCTACAGCATCGACCGATTCGTCAGCTACACGCAGACCTCAAGCTCACAACCGACGACCCCCGAGACATGGTCCTTCCTCGCCTTCCTGGGAACGGGCGTCGAGAATGAGTTGCTCTCCGCGGCGGTCTCGTTCAACGCCCCGCCGATCGTCTCCTACGACCTGGGCCTCTCGTCGGACCCGACCCATACCTACGCATACTTCTCGTCGGCGTACTACCCCGACCAGGCGTCGTCCCTTCTCGTCTTCCCGGGGACCACATACACCTTCACCATCGATCGCGGCGCTGGCCCCGAGACCGCGGACATGTTCCTCGCCGAAGACCTCTACAGCCTCGAAGTCCCCTACCTCACCGGCGGCACGTTCGACAGCATGCAGCATCTTGACGCGTCCCAGCCCTTCAACGGCACCATCAACGGCTTCACAATGGCGGCCGGGACCAACGTCGGCTTCACCTATCTCGCCGTGGTGGAGGACGGGGCGCCGGGCTCGCTCTGGACGGCCGTGCTCGCGCCAGGCGAGACCGCGTTCCAGATTCCTGCCGCGCTGCTCACGCCGAATACACACTACAGCATCGGCATCAGCTCCATCGACCTGGTGTTGATCGAGAACGCAGGATTCGGCACCGCCAGCTCGCAGGCCGGCTTCACGCGAGGCACCGGCGCATCATTCTCGACTTTCGCCGTTCCGCCCCTCTGTCCAGCCGACTTCAACAGCGACACCGCCGTCGACTTCTTCGACTACGACGACTTTGTGACCTGCTTCGAGGGTGGAGCGTGCCCCCCCGGCAAAACCGCCGACTTCAACAACGACACGGCTGTCGATTTCTTCGACTATGACGACTTTGTCGTCGCGTTCGAGACGCCCTGCTGAGTGCCAGGACCCGATCGCTCGTCCCGCCGAGTAGGGTGGCTGGTCACTTTGTTTCGAGCGCACCCAAGCCGCCACCGGGGCGGCTTGGGTGCGCTTTACAACGGCAGGCACCCAAACCGTCGTGATGAACTGCGCGGCCAGCCAAAAAACACAGGAACTCCCCGGGCGGGGAGTTCCTGGATCGAAACGGAGAAGGGGGGATTCGAACCCCCGTCAGAGTTGCCCCTGAACAGCATTTCCAATGCTGCGCCTTCAGCCACTCGGCCACCTCTCCTGCGAAGGGGTGGAGTTTAGCGGGTTGTCGTGCTCGCTTCCAGCCTTTCAATCGGCGTCGCGTGAATCGATGCCATTCCTCAGCACAAGCCTGGAGCCCCAGCGGCCACGAACGGCCGCACCGCCGATGATCAGGCCAAGGGCTGCGCCCGCGAGCACATCGCTGGGCCAGTGGCTGCCGTGGTCGGAGAGAGCGATGCGGGCGTAGGCGACGAGCACGACCATGCAGATTCCCACCACGCGAAGGCGTGGGTAGAGGGCGGCGAGAAAGAGCGCGAGCGTTGCCGCGGCGGCGGTGTGGCTGCTGGGCATCGACCAGAGATCGGCGACGCCGCGTTCCCAGAAGGCCAACGGCGAGCGCATGACCTTGTGCCCGCCGGTGTCGATCGGGTAGAGTCCCAGTGGGCCGGCGAAGTGCGACGGGTCGTCATAGCGGGGCCTGGGTCTTCCCAATGTCATTTTGACAAGCACGCATGTGAGGCCCATCGCGAGCCACCCGGCGACAAGGTCGAGCAGGCGGGCGCGATGTGCCGGGTCGAGCAGCCAGATGACGATGGCAGTGAACACGATGGACCCCAGCGCGCCAAACTGCTGCCACGCGTTGAGTTCGCGTGCAATGTCGCCGCCGGGCCGCATTTGGCGGAGCATCGCGGCGATCGACCGATCAATGGGATAGACGACCAGGGCGAGAGCGATGAACAACGCCGGCCAGGCCCAGAGCCGACGGCCCGGCTCGTCAAGCCATCGCCATGCCCCTCCAACGGTGACGGCCAGGGCGGCACAGACGACATGAAGCCCCCGGACCACGAGTGGCAGGCGGCGGTTATAGTCGCGGGCAGATTGAATCCGGTTGATCTTCATGCCTGAGCAGAACGAGAGTATGGATGCTGGTCGAACCCCGCCAACACGGGACGGACGCGGCGCATCGGTGCGGGAACTTTGGGTGCGAAAGTTCAAGGGCTCATGGCTTGGCGGGCTCTCGCTCCTGCTCATGGGCTTGGTCACGCTTGTTCCCGGGCTCTGGTCGATTCCAGTCATTGATCGCGATGAGGCGCGGTTCGCACAGGCGAGCAGGCAGATGTTCGAGGCCGCCGCGTGGCCCGCCCATCGGCTTGATCTACGGCGAAAGGACGACGGCGCGCCCAAGGGATTTCACAGCGGTGGGTGGTCGATCCCGATGGTGCAGGATCGACCGCGGCTCAACAAGCCCCCGTTGATCTACTGGCTTCAAGTCGCCTCCGCGTGGGCGTTCACCGGCGGCGATCCGACGCGCGACGCCATCTGGATGTACCGAGTTCCGGGTGCGGTCTGCGCGTTGCTGTCGGTGCTCCTCACCTGGCGGCTGGGGCTGAGGCTCTTTGATCCGCTGGCGGCGTGGCTTGGGGCGGCATTCCTCGCGGTCTGTCCTCTCATCGCGTTCGACGCGCACCAGGCCCGGGCGGATCAACTGCTGCTGACAACGGTGCTGGGCGCACTACTTTGCCTTTGGAATGTCTGGCGGGCGGCGAGGACTCTGCCCGCGCCGCGGAGCGGATCTTTGTGGGCGATCGGGCTTTGGCTCTCGCTCGCCCTGAGCATCATGGCCAAAGGACCGATCGGCCCGCTGGTGTTCGTGCTGACTGCGCTGACACTCTCGCTCTGGGACGGGCACTGGCGATGGCTTGCGCGCACGCGGCCTCTCGTCGGACTTGTGATCATCGCCGCGGCCGTCGGGCCGTGGCTATGGGCGGTGGGAAGCCGGATCGGCTGGCAAACCTACGCTCATCTCGCGCTGGACGAAACGCTGGGGCGGGCCGCGGGGTCGAAGGAGGGCCACTGGGGGCCGCCGGGGTTCCACACGCTGCTTGCTGTCGTGCTGTTCTGGCCCGGATGCCTTCTGACGGCGGCCTCGATCGCCCGCGCGTGGCGATTGGGTGCTCCCAGGCGAGAACGATTGCCCGGGCGAAACCCCGTGTGGTGCTGGCTCTCAGGCCTTCTCGTTCGTGATGCCGGCAGGCCCGCCGAGTTCTTTCTGATCGCGTGGCTTGTGCCGGGCTGGCTCTTCTTCGAGCTTTTCGGGGCCAAGCTCGCGCATTACCCGATGCCGATGTATCCGGCCCTCGCCCTGCTCACCGCCCGCGGTGTCGTGGCCGCGGAAACCGGCGGGCTGGGCGAGCTCACGGCGGCCGCCGTAAGGTTCGGCCTTTGGATCTGGCGCGGGATCGGCGTTGTTCTCGGTTCCGCACTCGCCGTCACGACCGTCATACTTGCGCCACAAAGCGATGTGTTCGACGCGGGCATGATCGAGCCGATGATCTCGCTCGTCGGCGGGCTCGCCGTCATCGCCCTCAGTGTGCAGGCCGCTCGGCGTGCGGGCCGGGGAAACTGGGCCGGGGCAACGCGCCTGAGTCTTGCGGCCGGCGCAACGTTCATCGCGTGCTTCATGCTCTACCCGGCGAGACAGATCGTGCCAACCACGGGTGTGCTGATCGAGCAGGCCGCGTCAATGATCGACCAGGAGGCGGGCCCGGGCCCACGATTCTGGGCGTCAAATGTTGTGCGAGACAGCGCGGTCTTTCAAACGCGGGGCGGGATTGTCCAGGTTCCACTTCAGGGCGCGGTCGAGTGGCTCAGGGCCGCTCCACGCCGCGTGTACATCCAAGAGATAGCCAAGAGCGAGACTGCGGGAGAACTCACAATGACTCCAGAGCCACACCAGGATTCTGCGCCGCGAATGCTGTACCGGGCCCAGGTCCACGCAGTGACGGGAGCTCGGGCCTTGCTGTATTTCATTAGGCCATCAAACCCGCCCGCCGTCCCCGGCGGTTCGTGACGCGCCTCCGCTCGTTCCCTCGCGTGTTTGGGCAGGCAACAATCGGAGACCAGATGAACAAGCTTCCGTCCCCAAAGTCCGATCATCGCCCTTTCGTCTTGGCCGACCTCACCGCCGACCTCTTGTGGCCCAAACTCCTGCGGGCGGCTCCGCTCGCCATGAGGCCCGGTCGCATGGCCATCGCGATCATCGCCGTCGTCCTCACCGGGCTGATCGCCAATATCCGCCTTCCGGTGCACAATGGACGCACGATCGCAGCACTCTGGCAGATCGCAGGAAATGCCGAGCCCACCGTCCCCCAACTCAGCGGCGTGGTAGGCGGGTTTCTTGGACTGCTCTCCATGCTCGCCGAGCCAGCGCTCATTGCCTGGAAACTCGCGCTCGCCTACCCCTGGGCGGCCCTGCTCGCTGGTGTGCCCATCGCCATCGTGCTCACGCTCGCCGCCTGTACTATTGCCCGGATGGCTGCGGCCGAAACATCGACCGGCGTCATGATGCCGATGTGGCAGGGTGCGCGATTCGCCGCATCGCAGTGGCGAACGCTCGCCGCGGCGTTTCTGGTCCCCGCGGCTGTCGTCGGGTTGATCGTGCTTGTCCAGATGCTCGCGGGCGGTGTGCTGCTGCGATGGCCCGTGGTGAATGTGCTGGGCGCACTCCTGTTCTTCGTCGCTCTCATCGGATCGGCCTTGGCCGTCCTCATTCTCGCGTGCACGCTCTTTGGCTGGCCTCTCATCGTGCCCGCCGTTGCCTGTGAGGGCGGCACATCCGCCGGGGACGGCATTGATGCGGTCCAGCGCGCCTTTGCCTACGTGCTCGCCAGCCCGCTGCGGCTTGCCATCTATGTAGCCGTCCTCACGTTCCAACTCTCGCTCCTTCTCTTCTTGTTCACCGAGCTTGCCGAAGCAATCGTTCGCCTCGGCGTGTGGAGCACCTCGGCCCTCCTTCCCGATGGACCCGCCGCACTCGTGCAAGGTGCGAACCCACCCGACGACGCACCCGCGCTGTCAAACCTTGCCGCAGCCCTCCTGCGGTACTGGAAGGCCGTGCCCATGATGGTTGTTCACGCCTTTACACTCAGCTTCGTCGCCTCGGGCGGCACCATGCTCTATCTGCTCCTCCGCAGGCTCACCGATGGGCAGCACGAGAACGAGATATGGGAACCAGACATGATCCCCGGAACCATCTCTCGCACGCAGCCCCCGTCACCCGCTCCCACTGGCGATCAGGACGCCACCGGTCGCACGCCCCAGGACCAGGGCGATGTTCGCTGACGCACGCTTTCGCGGCGAGACTCCCCACGCGGTGGGTGTGCTCGTCGCGGGTTTCCTTGCCGAAGCGGGGATCACTCGCGTCGAGTGGATCGCCCCGCTCCATGCCTCCCGGTTCCTTGACACACGCGTCACCGATCTGCCAACCCTCGCTGCCGCCGCCACTCACGGCACGCGACTGGTCGCCCGGAACACGATCATCGAGCTCCTGGGCCTCGAGGCCCGCTGCTCGACTTCTGACCCCGATCTTGCCGAGATTCTGGCCATTGCGGGTGGTCATGGTCTATCATCTTCTCGCCCAATGACGCAAAGCACGCCACAATCCCGTCACGGCTCAAGGCTGACCACCTCGGGCGTCACCGTCGAGGTCGACCCGTGGTTCATGCCCGAACGCTCCGACCCCGACCGCGAAACCTTCGTGTTCGGCTACTCCGTGCGAATCCTCAACGTGCGCAAAGACACGATCCTGCTCAAGGACCGCCGCTGGCTTGTGGTTGATGCCCAGGGCGACGAGAACGTGGTCAAGGGCGAGGGCGTCGTAGGCCAGCAGCCCAGGCTCGCAACCGGCCAATGGTTCGAGTACTCGAGTTTCTGCCCCATCAAGACCCGCTGGGGCACGATGGAAGGCGCCTACGGCTTCGAGAGTGAGGCCGGCGAGGCTTTCGAGGTCGGGATCGCGCGATTCTTCCTCGTCGCCGAGTGACGCCGCTGATCCCAGTGCCCGATTTGACTGATGGCTGTCGTTGGCCGATCCATCGGTCGCGTGCTATGCTTGACCCGCGCCTGAGAATGCACCTGGAGAGGTGGCCGAGCGGCTGAAGGCGACGGTTTGCTAAACCGTTGTACGGATTTAGGTCTGTACCGGGGGTTCGAATCCCCCCCTCTCCGTTTCGATCAAGAGACTCCCCGCCAGGGGAGTCTCTTTGCGTTTGGGTGCGTAGCGAAATCATCGCGGTCACAGCTTCAGAGTCGGCAGGTGGCCCTGATGTCCTTCCCGTGCCCCGGCAGGTGGCACCGACTTCGTGACGTGCCACTGACCTCGCTGTTCCTGCGGCGAAGTCAGTGTGGGCAACCCTGCGCGTGTCCTGTGGCACCGACTTCGTGAC
>JAYVUC010000217.1:0-5137 GCA_043788295.1 Phycisphaerales bacterium | reverse complement strand
CAGGCCATTTGGGTGAGGGCGATCTTGACGGAGGTGGGCTTGGGCATGGGAATGGAGTGTAGAAGAGATGAAGGGTGATTGCAGCCTTGATGCCTTGATGCCTCGATGGCTTCTTTTGCTCCAAACCGGTTTGAGAGTGAAGAAGGCATCGAGGCAGGAGGCATCAAGGCATCACGTTATTCGTTGAGGCCTTGGGTGGCGACGCTGCCGATGATCGCACGCTGGGCGAGGATGAAGACGAGCAGGACGGGGAGGATGATGAGCAGCGTGGCGGCCATCACGAGATTCCAGGGTGTGCCGCCGTGCTGGGATTGGAACATGTGCAGCCCAAGGGCGAGGGTGTAGGTGTCTTCGTGATTGAGGAAGAGGAGCGGGGCGAGGAAGTCGTTCCAGCTCGCGACAAATTGCAGGAGAGCGACGACTGCGATCGCTGGGGCGGCGATGGGCAGGATGATGCGGGTGAAGACGCCGATTTCGGAGCAGCCATCGATGCGGGCAGCGTCGTCGAGCTCGCGGGGGATGGAGAGGAAGAATTGGCGGAGGAGGAAGATGCTAAATGCGCCGCCGAACCATGCGGGAACCCAGAGGGGGAGGAAGGTGCCGATCCAGCCGAGGTCTTTGAAGACGAGGTAGAGCGGGGCCATCAGGATCGGGAAAGGGATCATGAGCGTGGCGAGGACGAGGACGAAGAGGGAGTCGCGGCCTCGCCAGTGCAGGCGAGAGAAGCCATAGGCGACGATGGAGCTAGAGATGACCATGCCCACGACGCTGAGGAAGGCGATGAGGAGGGAGTTGTGGAGGAAGAGGGGGAAGTCGGCGGCGGGGCTGGTCCAGACGTCGGCGGCGTTGCGGGCGAGCTGCTTGGAGAGCTGAAGGGGTGAGGCGTCGAGGGGTTTGCCGACGTCCTGGGCCTTGCGGCTTGCGGCGATGAGCATGGAGACCAGCGGCATCGCAAAGGCGGCGAGGGTGAGAAGCAGGAGGGGGATGAGCAGGAGTGTGCGACGCATTGGGTTTCAGACGATGTGAATCGAAGAAGCGGAAGGACCCGGTTCGGAGAACCGGGCCACCAAAGACCAGACCACTGAAGCCCGGGCCACCTAAGTCCCGCGGTGATAGACGAAACGCCGCGATGCCCAGAGGACGCCTGCGACGAGGATGAGAGTGAAGAGGAATTGAACCCACGCGAGGGCACAGGCGTAGCCCATGCGGCCGAAGACGAAGGCGTTCTGGTAGACGTAGAGGGCGAAGGTGGTGGTGGCGTTGGCTGGGCCGCCGCGGGTCATGACGAGCGGGACGGCGAAGGCCTGCAACGACCAGATGATCGACATGACGACGTTGAACGCGATGGTGGGTGAGATGATGGGGAGCGTGATGGTGAGCAGGCGGCGGAAGGGGCCTGCGCCGTCGATGCAGGCAGCCTCATAGAGCGAGAGGGGCACGCCTCGGATGGCGGCGGCGTAGATCACCACGAATGTGCCGATGCCCCAGAGCGAGACGAGCACGATCGAAGCCATCGCGCCGCGGGGCGTCCCGAGCCAGTCGGGCGCGGGAAGGTGCAGGGCTCGCAGCACGCTGTTGACGGCGCCGGTCTCGGCATTGAGGGCCCACATCCAGAGCAGTGCGGCGGCGATGACGGGGACGAGCGTGGGGAGGAAAATGATCGCACGGACGAACTCGGAGCCCGGGAGTTTTTGTTCCAGGAGCAACGCGAGCGCGAGTGAGAGCAATGTGCCGAGGCCAACGGTCGCGAGGGTGAAGATGGCGGAGTTTTTCAGCGCGGCGTGGGCGACGGCGTCGTGTGCGAGTTCGCGGTAGTTGTCGAGGCCGATGAAGATGGGTGAGTCGAGGAGGGAGTAGTCGGTGAGGCTGTACCACGCGGAGAGGGCGGCGGGGAGGAGCATGAAGAGCGTGAACCCGACGATCCAGGGGCTGACCCAGGCAAGGCCACGGAGCGATGGATGGAGGCGGGGAGCGGGCATCAGGATGTGCGCCTCTGGCGGAGCTGTGCCTCGTGGTCGAGAAGGGTTTGCACGTGGGCGTTGACGGTGGCGAGTTCGGGCGTGACGGCAGAGCCCAGCCAGATGTTGTCGAAGGCTCGCTGGGTGAGGATCGCGTACTGCTTCCACGAGCGGCAGCGGGGGAGGACGAGCGCCCGGCTGCTCTTGGCGATGGCGTCGTGAACAGCCACGGCGCGATTTGGATGCGACGACATAAAGCTCGGCGAGACGCGGGTCATGGGGGAGCTTTTGCAATGGTCGGCGGCGAGTTGTTCCTGGATGTGAGGCTGCTGGGTGTAGCGGAGGAACTCGGCGGCGGCCTCGGCGTTGCGGGAGCCTCGCGGGATGATGAGGACGTCGCATTCGAGGAGGCCGATGGGGCGCGCGGGGTCGTAGAGATCGGCAGCGACGGGGAGCGGGGCGGCGGCGTAGTCGAGACTTGGTGCGTAGGTGCGGGCGAAGTTGGCCATCCAGGGGCCTTGGGCGGCCATCGAGACGCGACCCGTGAGGAACGGGTCTTCCGCGCCGTTGAACGAGCGGCCAAATGCCGAGATGTAGGTGGCGAGAGCTTCGCGGCCCATGCGAGCGGGCCACGAACCGATCCACTCGAACGCTCGGTTACACGCGGGGGAGTCGAAGAGTGAGCGATTGGCGCCGGGGTCGTAGAGGTCACCGCCGAAGAGCGCGGGCCACATGTATGGCCACCACCAAGGGAGGGTGTGGACGAAGCCGGCCCGCGTGATCTCGCCGCTTGGGACCTTGATGGTCAGGCGATCGGCGGCGGCGTCGAACTCGTCGATGGTTCGCGGCGGGCGATCTGGGTCAAGGCCTGCATCGCGGAAATGTGCGCGGTTGTAGTAGAGTGCGATGGTGTAACATGTGTTGACGCCGGCCCACTGCTTGCCCTGGTGCGTGAGCATGGCCCACACACCCGGGGCGTAGGCGGCGGGGTCGGGGGAGATGCCGAGATCGTCGAGTGCGATGGCCGCGCCGGTCTCGGCGTATTGCGGGACGCTGTAGCTGTAGAGCCCGGCGATGTCGGGTGGGTCGCCGCCGCCGATGGCGACAAGGGCTTTGCTGTCCTGGTCATTCACGGGCACGCGATGGACCCAGAGGTGGTCCTGGGAGGTATTGAATCCATCGACGACGCGCTGGATGGCGTCGCCTTCGGGGCCGGTCCATTTTTCCCAGTAGGTGACGACCTTGCGACCACGTGGGATGTCGCGGCGGCTGCGGGGCGCGTGAGGCCACAGTGCCCAGCCGGCTGCACTCGCCGTGAGCAGAGCCAGTGCGCCGCGTCTGGTCATCTCAGGGGCGATCGACGACATACTCCTTCAGAGCCCGAAGCGCAAGCGAGGGTTTTGCGCCGGGCAAGCCGGGAAGGCATTCACCACAGAGACACAGTGTGAGGGAAGGCAGGAAATGGGGAGTGATTAGGTTGACATCGCCTTCTCAGTCTTGGCGTCCCATGTGAACGTCTTGCTTTGGCGGTACGACTCGACGCCCATCTTGATGGCGACCATGACGGCGCACCCGAGTTCGGCGTTGCAGTTGGGCTTTGCCTTGCCTCGGATGGCGTCGAGCCAGTTCTGCGAGTGGTCGCGGCCGTCCTTGTCGCCGCTGCATTCGAGCAGGAAGCCACCCTTCTTGTCGTCCTTGAGCATGTCGGCGTTGGTCTTGCGGAACTCGGGTGCCCACGTGCCCTGCTCGTTGATCTGCCAGCCTTTGCTGTCGGGCTGCATCTGGCCATGCTGGCCTCGGATCATCTCGGGCACGCCTATGTCGTTGACCATGACAGACGACAGGAAAACGCTGTGCGTGTCGTAGTCGGCGGTCAGGAGCATGGTGTCGGCAATGTCGCGGGCGTTGTGCGGGCCCGGCTTCTCGATGTACTGTCCGCCGCCAGCCATGACGCGCCGCGGGTATGCGCCGTTCTGGCCGTGAATGGCGAGAAGGAGCGGGCTGAGCCAGTGGTACATGAGATCGGTCGCCACGCCGCCGTTATACGCGTAGAACTTGCGGAAGCGGAAAAAGTGCTCATCGTTGTAGGGAATTTTCTCGGCCAGGCCATACTTGTGCCCCAGCCAGCGGTCCCAGTCGATGTAGCCGTCGGCGTCGGGCTTGTTCTGCGGGCCCGCGTCGGGGTCGATGGTCCAGTTGAACTGGCCTTCGCGGCTGTTGCGGCAGTATGACCCCTGCGACCAGACGACGGGGCCGATGCGGTTGGCCTTGATCGCTTCGCCGGCTTTCCACCAGCGGTTTTCGCTGGTGCGCTGCGGGCCCACCTGCAACACGCGGCCGGTCTTGCGAACCGCATCGCGGCACGCGATCGCCTGCTCGATCGTGTGACTCAGCGGCTTCTCGACGTACACATCCTTGCCCGCCTGCATCGCCTCGATCGCAATCTTGGTGTGCCAGTGGTCGGGGGTCGCGATCACCACGGCGTTGATGTCCTTGTTGTCCAGAACACGCTCGTACTCGATCACGCAGTCCTTGTCGGGAAGAACGGCAGCCTTGTCGACGCCCGCGAGCACCTCCTGGGCCCGTTTCTGAGCCCGGCGGTAGACGTCGCAGATCATGCCGATGCGGACGTTCTCCGACCCGCCCATTTGGGCGAGGTGGCCGACATGGAAGCGGCCCTGGCCGCCCGTGCCGATCACCGCGATATTGAGCCGATCGGCCGACCCGCTCAGCCTGCCCCACGAGGCGGCGGGGAGCATGGCCGAGGCGGCGACGCCGGCGGAAACTTGCAGAAAGTGACGGCGAGAAAGCATCGACATGGGGAAGGTCTCCTGAAAGGTAGAGCATCTTCCCACAAACCGGCGCGGATTGCAACCCGGCACACCGGAACTCAGATGCTGCGTCGCCGGGCACGTCGTCCGCCGATGAGCAACCCGAATCCAAGTGTGAGGGCCGTCCCTGGCGTCGGAATCGTGCCGACCCAGAGCAGGGCCTCGACGGTGCCGTTGAGGCCGCCGCCCGCGCCGCTGACGTAGATGCGGTCGCCTAAGACTGAGACCGAAAGGGCACCGGTGTCGCCCCTGCCCGGTGCGAGGAAGGGGCGGAGGTTTATGAATGACGATGGACTATCGTTCATCCAGACGCAAGGATCCCAACTGCGGCCGTTGTTCATGAAGACC
>JAYVUC010000216.1:0-45915 GCA_043788295.1 Phycisphaerales bacterium | reverse complement strand
CGAGCCGCCTGCGGACGTGCTCAAGGGGCCGCGCGTGTGGGAATCGACGACGGCGGCATTTACAAGGCTTGGGTTCGACGGGCAATTCAAGAGATTGGAACGGCGGCCCGAGGAAACCGCACTGCTGGCGATGGAGCTGGTGCCCGAGGTGGCCGATCGGGCGATGCGGCTCATCTCGCGGCGCGGGATGCTGCTGCAACGATTCATCTCCGAGAACATCGACCTTGTGACGAAGATCGGCGTAGCGGGCGACAAGCTCGACGTGCTCACGCTCTTGTGGGACGCGCTGGGAAGGCTCCAGGCGATGGGCTTTGACGGGAATCTCGAGGGGCAGATCAGCGCGGCCTTGCCGCAGGATCGACGGGAGGAGTTTTCAAGGCGGATTCAGTCACAGTGGCGGACCGCGGCGGCGGAGATGCTGCACAAGCCCGTGAACAAGGTGACGCGTGGTGAAACCTTCGCGGCACGGGCGAAAGAATCGGGCGATCTCTTCGGCTACGAGTTCGAGCAGGCCTTCAAGCGGGCGGAGACGTCGGGACAACTCGCGTTCTACTACGTGACCACCGGCCTGGGTCTCTCGGCGACTCAGATCGACACACTTCGCTCGATGTTCGACGACTTCGTCGAACGCATCGGGGGCGAACCGACCGAAGAAGAGCGCAACAAGTTCCTGGGTGGGCTTTTGGCGTATCTGACACCCGAGCAGCAGGCAACGCTGATGAAGCGATTCCGGGGCGAGTGAGAACAGGAATGCGCCAGATTTGGCCTAGGATGACGCATGTCGTGCTGCCCAAGGCCGTCTGGACCCATGCAACCAAGCGAAGATCCAAGCCCCGAGGACGTCGAGCAGTTCAGCAAGGAGACGTTTCCTTGCCCGGACTGCGGGGCGGAGATTTACGACGAGGCCGAGTGGTGCCACAAGTGCGGGCGGGTAATCGGGGAGGCGGCGGACGCGAAGGGCCTGCCCCCGTGGGCCGCGTGGACAGCGGCGGGCGTGGTGGTTTTGCTCGTCGGGATAATCATGGCGGGCGTGTTCCGGTAGAATGAACGCGGCGGGCAGTCTGTTCGCCGCAAGGAGCTTTGCATGTCGATCGTGAATCGGATCGTTCTTGTGTCGGGATTGGCCGTGGCGATGTTGGCTGGGTGTGCGAGTACCACGACGAACAAGCCGCAAGCGGTCACTGTTGAGGGGGTGAGGATCCCCGCACCAGCTGCGGCACAGCCAACGATCGAGCAGTTCGTGAAGATTCGCGTGCCGGGCAGCGCCGCACTGGCCCCGGATGGGACGCTTTACACGCGAGATTGGCCCGATGGCGTCTGGCAGCTCTATCGCGTGACGCCGGTGGCGGGTGCGAACGGGGCGAAGGACTATTCGCCCGGCAAGGCCAAGTTCGAGAAGCTGACAGACTACAAGGACGGGCTGGGGTCGTTCAGTCTGAGCCGCGACGGGACCAAAGTCCTGCTGAGCCACGCGATCGGCGGCAACGAGAACTTCCAGATCTCGCTCATGGACACGAAGACCGGAAAGATCACGCCCATCGCGGTGAATCTCAAGGCCCAGTACGCCGTGAACCACTGGGCCGACGATTCGTCGGCGTTCTACTTCAGCGGGAACGACGACAGCGCCAACGACTTCCATCTCTACCGGCACGACTTCGCCTCTGGAAAGACAACGAAGGTTCTGGGCAAGGAAGGCTCGTGGTCGGTGCAAGACGCGACGCCCGACGGCTCACGGCTCATTGTCGAGAAGGGCAATTCGGCCTCCGATACAAGCATCTTCGAGCTCGACACCAAAGCGGGCACGCTCACCGAGATCACGGTGAAGGACGAGGGCAAGACGGCGGCCAACGGCGTGGTGGGCTACATTCCGGGGTGCCAGCAGGTGATGATCACCTCCGACTATCACGACGGCAACGAGCGGGTCTACATCAAGGATCTGAAAACCGGCAGCGTGTCGTCGCCTCTCCCCGCGCTCAACAAGTACGAGCTCGACGGGATCGGATTCAACGTCGAAAAAACAATGCTGGCGGTGGGCACCAACGAGGACGGCTATGGCGTGCCGCACGTCTACTCGCTCGACGGGTTCAAGCCCGTCGCCCTGCCCAAGATGGATCGCGGCCTGGTCGGCCTCTCGACGTTCCGCGGCAACTCGCTGGTGTGGTCGATGAACAACGCGCAGACGCCCGGCGGGGCTTATGTCACCACGCTCGGGACGGGCGGCACGACCACACAGCTCACGTACGCCGAAACGCAAGGTGTGGACCTGTCAAAGTTCCCGCTCCCAGAGCTTGTGAAGTACAAGAGCTTCGATGGCCTTGAGATTCCCGCGTTTGTATTCCTCCCCCCGGGCTACGACGCAGCCAGACCACACCCGATCCCGTTTATCTGCCTGTACCACGGCGGTCCCGAGGGGCAGCATCGCCCCTCGTTCTCGGCAGCACAGCAATACCTCCTCTCACGCGGCTTCGGGATTATTCTGCCCAACGTGCGAGGCTCCACCGGGTATGGCCGGGCGTTCCAGATGATGGACGACTACAAGGGCCGCTGGGCGAGCGTGAAGGACGGCGTGGCCGCGGCGAAGTACCTGGTCGACAAGGGTTATGCGGTTCCCGGAAAGATCACGACCTATGGCGGGAGCTACGGCGGGTTCATGTCGGTCGCGTGCCTCGTCGAGGACACGCTCAACGCGGAAGCGACCAAAGGCAAGCCATATTTCGGCGCGGGCGTCGATATTGTCGGCATTGTGAACTTGCAGTCGTTCCTCGAGAAAACAAGCGGGTATCGGCGCAAGTTGCGCGAGGTCGAGTATGGCCCCCTGAGCGACCCCGATTTTCTCGCAAGCGTGTCGTCGATCAAGAAACTCGACAAGATACGTGTGCCCATGTTCATCGCCCACGGGTTCAACGACCCCCGCGTGCCCATCGAGGAAGCAATGCAGCTCGCGGTGGCCCTGAAGGATCGTGCGGCGGCCGAGAAGAACCCCGCGCTCGCGCCGCAGCTTCTGGTCTTCCCCGACGAAGGGCACGGGTTTGCCAAGCTCGAGAACCGGCTGCTCTTCAATAAGCAATCGGCGGCGTTCCTGGAACAGACGATCGGGAAGTAACGCGCGATCCAATAGTTCTGCAGATCAAGCGCGGGGCTGTGCAGGCGCACAGCCCCGCTGCTGTCTTGAAAATGGGCAACAAGCACAGCGGTCAGTGTTCTCGCCGGCGTCTCCGGGAGAGTGCGACGATCCCTCCCACCAGCGCGGCCGCGCCAGAGGGCGCGGGAACCGAGGGGTTGCAGGCGGTGATGGTGTGGATGTGGATGAGTCTGCCGTTGGTGACCTTGGCGAGCAGATTGGTGAGATCAATCTGCTCACGGGCGGGCTGGGGCGTGATCGTCCACGTTTGCCAGAGATAGAGAAAGTGCGTGTTTCCATCGCGGGCGCGGGCACCCGTGGCGCCGACACCGGGCGTGGTCGATCCGTCGGGGTTGGTTCCGGTGCATGTGGCCCAGTTGTTGTTGAAGTTTCCGCCGGCTTGTCCACCAGTGAAGCGGACATCGGCGCTTGGCTGTGACGCGGGGGCGAAGACCAATTCCATCCACACGGTCTTTGTGTTGTGCTCGTTGTAGGTATTGGAGATCGAAATTTTGCGAGTGTTAGGGTCGTAGCTATGCACACCGCCGGGGTCTCTGCTCTGATTGCGCCAGCCCGAGTCGGGAATGCCGTCGTAGTCGGTCATGCCGCTCCCAGAGGGCCTGACGGGGGCCGAGCTGCCGATGACATCCGCGCACGCGGGCGTGGCGGCTGTGATTGCAACGGCACACAAGGACGCAATTGTCAACCGAGAACAAACACTATTCGTATTCATCTGACTCTCTCCGAACCAAGCGTCGGTGTGCGTTCCGCGCTCTGATTCGTGAACGCAAATGGTGGTCCCGGATCACGCGCATTCACACATTTCTGGAAACCGTCAGCGAGCGTAGTTGGGCGAGTTGTGCCGCCCAAGGGCGGGCGTGTCACGCGATGGGCAGGGAGGATGTCCCGGCGCACATGCGGACCGCGAGCAACATCGCCGAACGCATGCTGCCCTCATCGGCCAGGCCTTGACCCGCGATATCGAACGCGGTCCCGTGGTCAGGGCTCGTGCGGGGCACTGGAAGCCCCACGGTGACGTTGACCGCTCGATCCCACCCAAGCAGTTTGACCGGGATGAGTCCCTGGTCGTGATAGAGTGCGACGACCAGGTCAAAGTCCCCGCGGACAGCCCGGTTGAAAATCGTGTCTCCCGGCCACGGGCCCGTGATCAAAAAGCCATCCTCCCGGGCGATCTCGATGGCGGGATTGATGAACTCCTGTTCCTCGTGGCCCAGAAGACCGTTCTCGCCCGCGTGCGGATTGAGGCCGCAGACAGCGATGCGGGGCGTGGCGATACCCAAGGCCTTGCACGCATGTGAGCCGGCGCGAATGGCGTTCAACACAAGGCCGATGGTGAGCATACCCGCCACCCCTGCGAGCGGCACATGCACCGTGACGAGCATGACGTTGAGGCTGTGTGGCCCGGTACGCCCTGCAAGTTCTGGCAGCGGACAATGAAAGAACATTTTGGCGTCGGGGACTTGGAAGCGTTCTGCCAACAGCTCGGTGTGCCCGGGGTATCGGTGACCCGCCAGGGCCCACGCTTCCTTGCTGATGGGCGCGGTGACGATCGCGTCGGCGCGAGTTGGATCGCCCACGGGACGCTTGGCAAGGTCGATGGCATCAAAAACTGCGGCAAAGGAGCACGCACCGCCCCCGATCGTGGGCCGAGGGCCAAAGCCCATGGCGAGTTGGTCATACGTTTGGCCTTGTGACGGGCTGGCGGGCACAAACTCGACGGCCGCAGCATCTTCGGCGGCCAGGCCTACCCGGGCGCACGATTCCTGCCAAACTTTGGCAGGACCCAAGAGTCGCCAACGCGCGAGGCCGCGGACGTGCGGGTCTTGGAGGGCCTTTGCGGTGACCTCAGGCCCGATACCTCCGGGGTCGCCCAGGGAGACAGCGATGGTTGGGAGGGCGGGACGGGTCATGGGAAACATTAGCGGATTGGCGGGTGCAAAGGGTGTTGGAGCCGAGCGGTTTGTCCGCTAAACTACAGGCCCGGCGAAACGTGAGGTGCAGGCCCGCCGGGAACTTTGCTCATCCGAGCCATCACTGAACTGGGCCGACCTCAGCACGTCAAGAAGCAATCATGTCCACCACCCCCACTCCCGCCTTTCAGAGTCCGTCACCCACCCCCACCCAAGCGGACATTTCGGCGGAGCTCTCGGCCGAGATGGATGCGGTGATGTCGAAGGCGATGGTGTCGGAGGGCGGGCCATCCGCCGGGGCGGCACAGCCCAAGGCGGCAGCGGGCGGAAGGCCCGCGGGCATTCGCGGCCCGCGCGTGGTTCAGGCTGGCCGCGAGCACCGGACGGGCATAGTGGTTTCGGTTGGCCCGACGGATATTTTCGTTGAGTTCGGGCCCAAAGAGCTCGGCATCGTCACGCGCATCCAGTTCAAGGAAGAGGAACTGCCGGTCGTGGGCTCGCAGCTTGCGGTGGTGGTCGACAAGTTTGAGGCGGCCGAGAGTCTGTTCGTCTGCTCGCGCCCCGGCGCGGTCCACAAGGCCGACTGGGAACTGCTTGAGGTTGGGCAAATCGTCGAGGCGAAGGTGACGGGCGTCACCAAGGGCGGGCTTGAACTCATGGTCGCCAACCATCGGGCGTTCATGCCCGCGAGCCAGGCGTCGGTTGACCGGATTCCCGACTTGGCGGTGCTCGTGGGCGAGAAGGTCAAAGCCCAGATCACGCGCATCGAGCGGATGGGTTCGGGCAACATCGTGCTGTCGCGGCGGAGCGTGATGGAGCAGGAACGGGTCGAGATGGCCGAGAAGCTCAAGACCACGCTCCACGAGGGCGACACGGTCGAGGGAACTGTGCGCAAGATCATGGAGTTCGGGGCGTTCATCGACCTGGGCGGGATCGACGGCCTTGTGCATATTTCGGACCTGACATATGACCGGACGGGCTACGGGGCCAAAGCCGTCGAGAAGCACCTGAAGGAAGGCCAGCGCGTCTCGTGCAAGATCATCAAGCTGGACTGGGAGGGTGGCCGAATCAGTCTGGGCATGAAGCAGCTGATGGGCGATCCGTTCCAGGCGGCTGCGGCGATCACCGAGGGGGCGGAGCTGACGGGCCGCGTGACCAAGATCGCGGAGTTCGGCGCGTTCGTGGAGATTGCTCCTGGGGTTGAGGGCCTCGTGCACATCAGCGAGCTCGATCACAAGCGGATCGCAAAGGTCGAGGACGCGGTCAAGCCCGATCAGATCATCTCAGTGAAAGTGCTCAAGATTGATCCGACGACCCGCCGGGTGAGTCTGTCGATGAAGGCAATGAAGCCATTGCCCGTGGTGGAAATGGGCGGTGGTGGGAATGGTGGCGGTGGTAAGCCCGGCGGCAAGGGTGGCAAAGAAAAGCCGGGCCGAACCGCGGAAGAGATTCTCAAAGAGACGCCCGCGCTGCGGCGGCTGCGGGCCAAGGGCCAGGCGATGCAGTTCCGGGGCGGCCTGACCTAAGTTCTGTTTTAGTTGGTAGAAAGCGGCTTTGAACCGCGGCTTAGGCGAGGGCGTACCTGGGAGGGGAGTGCTGCGCCGGTGACGACGATATACGCCAAGATCATGGTGCTGAGACCGGCGGCCCAGCTCGCTCTTGGCTGCGCTGGCTTCGCACTGGCGGTTGCTCTTGGCCAGATCGTGGTGACAGCGTACAAGTCTCAAAACCCCCTTGTGGGCGTCGTGCTGGGGCTTCCACAGGCGATCGAGCTTGGTTTGGTCGCGTTTGGATTGGTGATCGTCGCGCGGGCGCTGCCCCGGCGAGTGGGCGGCTCGCTTCATTGCTCTCAATGTGGATACCAGCGCGTGGAGGAGCGTGATCGGCTCTTGGCTCACTGTCCTGAATGCGGGCACTATTGGCGGCACTTTGGCGGGTGGCGGGTCGGCAAGCCCCTGGGCAATCCGCGGGTGGTGGCGACCGGCTTTCTGGTGTGCGGGGCTGCGTTGTCGGGTTTCCTGTTTCGCGATCTTGCATCGACGTGGCTGGCAACACAGTTGCCCACGCCCGTGCTCGTGAGCCACGTGCTCAACGCCCCGCCCGATTCCGCGTTTGAGAGTTGGGGGGCGCTCGACAAGCGCGTGCTCACCAGCGGCCAGCTTCGGTGGATCGCACAGGGACTGCTGGAGCGGCGGACGATGGCGAGCGTTTTGGATCGTCGCTCGACGCAGTGGCTTCATCACCGGATTGCCGACGGATCGCTCGACGGCGACCTGGTCACCCGGTATTACGACGAGCTTTCCGATTTCACACTCGATGTCCCGTCCTCGGCGCTCACGGGGCAATCGTTTGCAGCCTTGCTGAAGGGGCGATATGTCGGGTCCGTCGGTGACACGCCCCTTGGTCTTGTGACATTCGCGGTGGAGGGCATCCGCGTGGACTTGCCCGCCCCGCCGACGGACGACAAGCGAACGGCCTTTGAGAAGCAGTTTGCGACGACCATGGCATCCTCCACGCTCAACGGGCAGCAGGGAATGACGATGGACCCGCTCCGGGTGCATGTGAACCCGACGCTTGCAACGGCCGATTTCTCTGCGGAGTTTCCCGGCGTTGCGACTGTTCACGCCGTCGTGTGGGTGCTCGTCGGGCCCGCGAGCGGCGAGGGCGTGCGGTGGGCGGCCGACGGCATGCCCTCAACGCTTTCGACGCAGCACAAGGTGATCCGCCGCGAGATCACAGCAACCGTTCAGATCAACGCACGGTAGCTGGGGCGGCGGCGGGCTTGGGTTCGCAAAGACCGGTGGAGCCAAAGCCGCCCGAGCCGCGGACGGTCTCGTCGAGGTCTTCTGCGATACGGACGGCGACCCGGGCAACCGGAGCGACGACAAGCTGGGCGATCCGCATGTGGTGCGAGATCTCGAAGGGAATGCGGCTGAAGTTGATGAGGGCAACGCGGAGTTCGCCGCGATAATCGCTGTCGATGGTGCCCGGAGCGTTGGGGAGGCCGATGCCATGCTTGGTGGCGAGTCCCGAACGTGCGCGGACCTGCCCCTCAAAGCCACTGGGAATGGCGACAGCAAGTCCCGTTGACACCAAGGCGATCTCGCCTGGCGCAAGGGTGATCGACTCAATGCCCGGAGAGAGGCAGGCCGAGAGATCGAGCCCCGCAGCCCCAGCGGACTGATACGAAGGCAGGGCGGCCCGAGGGGAAAGAACCTTGACGATCAGTTCGGGGATGGTGGTCACGCCAGCAGCATAGTGGGCCGCCGGGCCGACGGCCTATCGCACCGACGGGGAATTGAACTGATCCAGATGCCGGGTGAGTGTGTCGATCATCCGCCGCGTCGAGACGATCGCGTTCTCGATGCTCGACTTACCCGTGAGGGAGCGGACGTGGTCCTGTTGCCCGCTCTGCGCCAGGTTGGCGTCGGACTGGGACTTGGCCTCCAGGAGCCACTGGAGCAACGCCTGGGCGTTCTCGCGGGCGTCCTGGGTCTCTTTGAGGAGTTTGTGCTGTTCAGTCATGTCGCTGCTGTATCGAATACGCCAAGGGCGACGATTCGACCTTGGAACAGGCAGTCTACACCGCGAAGCCGGCCGAGGCGGGCCTAGGCGGCAACCGCAGGATTTTGCTCTGGTTTTGTTATGGCAGACCCGAACGGCTTGAGTTCACTTGTGGACGCGATCATTTCGGGCACGTGACGCCGGATGGCCGCGAGCACGGGATCGCGGTCGGCGCTCTCGCGGACGGCTCGAAGGTCGGCGACAAGCTGCGGCATGTTGACGCGAAGGCTCGCCTCGCTCGTCCACGAGCGGATGCCGGGGTGCTGGGTGCTGTTGAGTTGTTCGGCCGAGTACGCGAGTTCCTCGTGCAGCTTCTCGCCGGGGCGGGCGCCTGTCAGGATGATCTCGGCCGACTGATCGGTGTGCGAGAGGGATGCCGGTTCGCCGGACACGTGCGGCGTGAAGCCAAGGGCCGAGAGGAAGCGGCGGGCGAGGTCGAGGATTCGCACGGGCTCGCCCATGTCCAGAACATATACCGGAGCGGAGAAATCGGCAGCGGGGAGCGACGCCGCCTGGATGACGAGCATGGCAGCCTCGGCGATGGTCATGAAGTAGCGGGTCATGCGGCTGTCGGTCACGGTGATGGGCCTGCCGGCCTCGATCTGGCTTGACCAGATCGGTAGCACGCTGCACGCGCTGCCCAGAACGTTCCCGAAGCGAACCATGCTGAACCGGGTGGCCGAGGGCGACACCGCGCGAGCCTGGCGATGAAGGGCCTGCGTGTATGTTTCGGCGAGGCGCTTGGTTGCGCCCATCACGCTCGACGGGTTGACCGCCTTGTCGCTGGAGATCAGCACGAAACGCTCAACACCCGTTGCGAGTGAGGCGTCGGCGATCGACTTGGTGCCGAAGAAGTTGTTGGAGACCGCGTGGGCCGGGTGGTCTTCCATGAGCGGCACATGCTTGTGGGCGGCCGCGTGGAAGACGATGTGGGGACGCAGGGCGGTGAGATGGCGGAGGGTGGCCTCTGTATTGGTGATGTCGTGCAGAATCGCCTTGCGCTGCACTGCCGGGAAGCGCTCGGCGATCTGGCGATCGACCTCGAAGAGGGCGTTCTCGGCCCGTTCCATGAGGATGATCTGCGCGGGTTTGAACGTTGCGACGATTCGGGCGATCTCCGAACCGATCGAGCCGCCCGCGCCGGTGATGAGCACCCGCTTGCCCTCGAGAATGCCCGCGATCGAAGCGCGGTCGACGCCGTGGGGCGTGCGGCCGATGAGGTCGGCCCAGTTCATCGTGCGGCCCGCGAGCGTCCGGGTGCCCGTCGGCACCGGGGGATTGCTCAAAAGCTCGGTGAGCGGCGGCACGAATCGTTCAGGAAGGTCCAGCGACGCGAGAGCAGTGCGGACCTTGAGAATGAGTGTTGACGCGGAACGCGGGAGCGAGACGATAGCAAGATTCGGCCCAAGCGTTGTGACGAGCTTTGGCAACGATTCGAGCGTGTCGAAACCGGCCACGCGACCGGATTCATCGACGAGGACAAACCCGACGGGCTCGGGAGAGTCCGGCAGAAGGGCGAGCTGTTCGGAAAGCAGGCCGACGGTCTGGGCGGTGCCGATGAGAACGGCACGAGGACGACCTGTTGAGGGCGTGGTGGGTGGCATGATGCGGTTGATATCGGGAGTCACAAGAGCGGGCGGCGATTCTGGAGGGGTCTGGCTGGCGGCACATGCGGCATGCGGGTTACCGGAGCCCTGTTATTGGTCGCGTTCGGAGGTGGGCGTCGGTCGCTATGGTGTGGCGATGATAAGTCGAATCCGGGGTAATTTGGTCGGGGTGCAGGGGCAGACGGCCGAGATCGATCTCGGAGCGGGGCTGACCTACGAAGTCATGGTGCCGACGTATCTGGCTGAGCGGCTTTCGGCACAGGCGGGGCGGCCCCTGACGCTCGTCACGTTGCAATACCTCGAAAGCCAGGGGCAGGGGTCGAGCTACATTCCGCGGCTGGTGGGCTTTCTCACCGAGAACGAGCGGCGGTTTTTCGATCTCTTCACGACGGTGAAGGGGATCGGCAACCGCAAGGCGCTGCGGGCGATGGCGGTCGAGCCGTCGGTGATCGCGGCGGCGATCATGGCGCGGGATACCAAGTCGTTGCAGCAATTGCCGGAGATCGGCAAGCGGATGGCGGAGACGGTGATCGCCGAGCTGCACGGGAAGGTGGATGTGTATCTATCGGCGGGCGAGGCGGCGAAGCTGGACCGGGCGTCGGAGATCAAGCCTGGCGGGCCGCTGGGTGCAGCGGGCGAGGAGGCGACCGAGGCGCTCATCGCGCTGGGCGACACACGAATGGACGCGGAACGCAAGGTGGCCAAGGCGGCGTCAAAGGCGGGCGCGGGGGCGGCGGCGGATGCGATTCTGCGGGTGGTATTCGGTGGGTGAGTGCTCCGAAGGCCGATGGGCCGCAAGCCCATGCCACACCTACCCTGCGGCCTATGCGATACGCGATGATCATGGCGGGCGGGGCGGGGACGAGGCTCTGGCCCATGAGCCGCAAGAGCGAGCCCAAGCAGCTCATCAAGTTCATCCCGGGCAAGGGGCCGGGGGATCCGCAGAGGTCGCTCTTGGAGATCGCGGCGTCGCGGCTTGAGGGATTGGTGCCGGCGAATCATCGGTACATCTGCACGGCCGAGAGATTTCGCGCCGGCATTCGGCGCGACCTGCCGGGCTTTGGCGATCAGCAGATCCTGGGCGAGCCCGCGGCCCGCGACACGGTGAACGCGGTGGGCTTTGCGGCGGCGGTGTTGCAGAAGATCGACAAGGACGCGATCTTCGCGGTTCTGACGGCCGACCACATCATCGAGCCCGACGCGGTCTTTCGCGAGCGGATGGATATCGGGTTCAAGCTGATCGAGGCGGACCCCAGGCGGCTTGTGACGTTCAGCATCAAGCCGACGTACCCCGCGACGGGCTTTGGTTATGTCGAACGCGGTACGCCCGTGCGCGACGTGAAAGGGGCGGAGCACCTGGCGTTCCACGTGCAGCGGTTTGTGGAGAAGCCCGACCTCGCCAGGGCGCAGGCGTACGTCGCGAGCGGGGCGTTCAACTGGAACAGCGGGATGTTTGTGTGGAAGGCGTCGACGTTCATGGATGCCCTGAAGAAGTTCAAGCCCGAGAGCCACGCGGGGATGGTGGAGATTGCCGCGGCGTGGGGCACGCCAAAGCAGCAGGAAACGATCGCGCGGGTGTACCCGACGTTGCCGAAGATCAGCGTGGACTACGCGGTGATGGAACCGGCGAGCAAGGACAAGGACTTTTCGATCTGCACGGTGCAGATGGATGTGAGCTGGCTGGATGTGGGTTCGTGGCCGAGTTATGCCGAGACGGTGAAGGCGGACGCGGCGGGGAATCGACTCTCGGGCGGCGGCGAAACGCTGGTGGTGCAGGGGAAGAACAACCTGGTGGTGAACGCGGCGACGGGTGGGGGCGGCGGCGGGGCGGCGGGTGGCGGCGCGGGGGGGCACACGATTGCGCTGCTGGGTGTTGAGGACCTGGTGGTGGTGCACACGGCGGAGGCGACGCTGATCATGCCCAGGGCGAAGGCGGAGGAGCTCAAGGTGGTGCATGGGATGGTGAGGGAGGAGCTGAAGTAGGAAAAGAGAAATCGAACGCGGAGTCGCGGAGGAGCGCGGAGGGACGCGGAGATGGGATGGGCATAAGAACTCTAACGCAGAGGGCGCAGAAGGTGCAGAGCGGGAGCGTGACGGTGGGTGGCGAGTATCGTCGGCTTTGGCGAACATCACCCGCGAGAGAGGAATCACTCTTCCGTCGTCACGACATATGTATTGAAGCTTCTAAAACTGTCAACCAAGTAGTTGAACACGCGTTCGTCGTAGGTGCGCTCCACGAGTCGGGACAGTTCTTTTCCCTGCTTGGTGAAGATTGCGTGTCCTACCCCAACGTCATAGGTGTCTGGTTTGACTTGCCGATGTGAGGTGACATCGAGGCAGATCTCTTGATGAAAATAGCCGACCCGCAAAAGTCGCGGCTCTTGCGATTCCAGCGACACCTCAAACGAATACACCGACGCAGACGAATAGCGAATCAAGCCGATTGCGTCCAAATGGTCGAGCGAGCCGAACAGGGGCTTAAGCCTCTCAATTGCGAACTTGGACCAACTGTTGACCACAAGTGGTCCGCCATCCACGGCGAGTTGGCACAAATTCGCGAAAGATTTAGCGTCAGAGGGTTCGAGGAGCTTGATAAACGAGACAGTCCGCCGCGAAAAAGTTCCGGGAGCGGAAAGCTCTCCTGCCAAAAGTCGGGCCCACAACTCCTGCATCTCGGAATTGCTCGTGTTTCTGCACTCGGTGAGGAAGTGGAATATCCAGTCCGGTTCAACACGTTGCGCCGGAAGCGGTGCAGCCAGAAATCGTTCCGCTTTGTGCACGATCGATTCAAGATTCTGCTGGTGTCGAGCGTCTTCCTCAGCAACTCTGGCCAATGCTCGACGCCGGAGTTCGCGAACCTGAATATCGCCCTTCGTGCGGATGATCTTCGCTTTCACATCTGCCTTCGCCTTACGCACGGTCGCGATTGGTCCATAAAGCGTTGCTCCGGCAGCTTGCAAGGCTTCGACAACTTGGCCAATTGGCTTGGTGAATGCCGCGAGGGCGATTTCGTGCATGGTCAGAGTCCTTCAGGAAACAATTGCCGCGATTGCTCGACGCCCTCATCCGCCTTTGTTCTTGCGAGAGGACGACCCCTTCGTGGTGCTCGAGTGCGTCGTCCTCTTGCGCCGCACAGAGCGACCGCCGTCCTTGGTTTTCTTCAAGCCCGCGCCCTCGAACAGTACCCCCTGAACATCGTCAAGAAATGGATTTGGCAGCGGCGCCAACTCTGCATCCTCGATTCCGGTCGCGTCTTCCGATGGCCAGAACGTCAATGGCGGTTTGGTTGGAACGAGTTCCTCTGGAGTTCCCGTGTGGAGCTCCGTCGATGAGTCTGGACGCAGCGTGGCGACGAAAGATTCCGGCGACTGGAGCGCCCCCTCAAGCACACCTCGCCTCGCCATTGCCACAAAGGTGGCACAAGAACGCGCCTGGCAATTCACCGACTTGCTCGGATTGAATTCAATGTCCGTAAAGCCTAGGTAGTCCTCAAGCCGCCGCAAGAACACTCGGTGCGGAAAGATCGCCGAGATGTAGAGCCAGTCATAGAAAGCAGTCTTGGGCTCTGTTGGGAAGTCGAGTCCGTTGAAATGAAAGGCGACAATACCGCCCGAACTGCGGATGCGGGGGTCGGTCTTGGCCTCTCGCGGGTCGACCAGAAACAGGTCTGTGTACGGCCCTCCGTGCTCAAAGACCTTGCTGCCCTGATAGGCGCACTCCAACGGAATATCGCCATGGAGCTTGGAGCGAACATTGAGATTGAAAGCGCTCAGACGCTGGCCGAGTTTCTCGTCGGATTTCGTTGACACTTCAAGAAGCGGCTCGTATCCCTTTTCTGCGGCGGCGATATGGAGTGCCGTGATGTTCTTTTTCTTTTGGACAACGGCAAATCCACCGCTCCACCCAAACTCGAAGGACATCTCCTTCACTAGCCGGGTGCCTATCGGGCACGGGACGAATACTGGACGCTCAGCCATGTGGGAGATTCCGAATGAAGCGTAAAGGAACATGATCTGGCACAAGCAACTCGCATTTGCCTGCGAGTTGAAGCCTCCTGTTGATTTCCGGGTCTTTCCAATCTGTTTGCGTGTAGAGCACCTCAAAATCAATACTGTTCGCGGCCTCCTGCAGGGGGAGCGGCGCGACACCGGCGCGGTTTGACACGCCCGGCGAGAACTTCATTCCGGGTAGCCCACGAATAGCCGGATCTATCTGGAGAAAGATCGTGCTCCCAAGGTGACCACTCTGCCTCGCGACGTACTCCATTGGATGATTCTCGCGAAAGCACAAATGGACATAGCGGTCCAAACCGCGCCGCGCGTCTGCTTGAAGGCTCCAGTCATTTCCGCCAGGATTCGGGACCTCTATCTTTCGCTTCCGCAGTTCCGCCATGGAGAACAGACCGCCGAGTTCCCGAATGCTTGGCAGATTGCGACGATCCGTAAAATGGTAGAACGCTCGAACGGGATAGCGACTGAATGGGTCCTGCGGGGGCACTTGTTACCACCAAACTGGCCGACTGGCCGCGACTCGAATCGATTTCCGGACGTGTTCGCGCCTAGCCGTCGATTCTATGTCGGAGAATGGAGTTGGGGGGCTGGTCGCGTTTGAGTTGCAAGGGACGGCACCGCTCTCGGTAGGATGGGCGGCGCGCACATGTGGCTCGCGGGGCCAGCGACGGACCCCTCGGCTGGCCAATGTCTGGGCACTCGGGGATCGCTGTAGCAATCGAGCACGGCAGAGGTCCTTTGTAAATTATTCCCCCGCGTCGGCGACGCACGCGCGCGGGACGGGGGGTTATTGGCCCGGGGCGGGGAGTCGTTGCCCTCTGCGGCGGCCCCGTTCGGCTTGAGCGGGGAACCACAAACGCGCGTGCGAGAGTCATTGCCCTGTGTGGGAGGTTCACATTCCCGGGCGAGAGGTTCATATCCCCGGGGGAGAGGCCTCCAAACATACGTGGGAGGTTCCCATTCCCGGGAGGGAGCTTCATTGCCCTGTGTGGGAGAGTCCTATTCCTGCATGGGGAACTTCCAAACGCGCGTGGGAGGTCCATATTCCCACGTGGGAGGTTTCCAAACGCGCGTTTGTGAACTTCTGCCGGACGGCGGAGTGGGGGGAGGAGTTGGGGGGTTGGGGCCCGCGTCCGCCTCCGCAGCCCGCTTCAGCGGGCTTGCTCGCTTGTAGGCCACGCCTTGAGGCGTGGTATGCGGGCCGCCGCCATTTCGGTTCTGTTTGTTGTGCCCCAGCCCGTTTCCAACGGGCTTCGATCGTGGGCCGCCTTCAGGCGATGAGAGGGTTCGGGCGGCTGAAGCCCGATGGAGAAGCCCGCTGAAGCGGGCTGGAGACCAAAGACAAAGAAGGAGGTGGTGGTGGGCCGCGTACCACCGCTGAAGCGGTGGCCTACGAGCGAGCAAGCCTGCTGAAGCAGGCTGAAGGCACGTGACGAGTGTCACATTTCGCACGCCCCGCAAGGATGACCCGAAGCGGGATCATCCTTGGCACCGGACAAGAGCACTGTGTCGCTGTCACGCTTTGGGAGTTCGGGGGCGTGCGAAGGCGACATCAGTGGCACGGGACCTCGCGCTCGGCGTAGAGGCCCTTGTCGCCTGTTGCGAAGTGTTCGACGAGGCCTGAGAGGACGAGCGAGACGAGAAGCACGAAGAGGATGACCAGGACCATGCCCATGCAGAGAACCGATCCGCTCGGTGGCCCCGCAAGGATGACCCGAAGCGGGATCATCCTTGGCACCGGACTCACCCCCTCCGGCACTTCGCGGACTCGTGACACCTCCCCCACTGCGTGGTGGAGGAGAAGTCAGGCGGAGACACCCAGGTCTTGAACGGTGAAGAGTGAGTCGAAGCGAAGGCCGGTGGCCTCGACGTTTTGTCTCGCGCCTTCGAGGCGGTCGATGGTGGCGATGATGCCGATGACGTCGGCGCCAGAGTCGCGGAGCGACGCGACGGCCTCGAGGGCCTGGCCGCCGGTGGTGGCGACGTCTTCGAGGAGGATGACTTTGTCGCCCTTGTTGAGGACGCCCTCGAGTTGCTTGGCGGTGCCGTAGTCCTTCTTTTTGTTGCGGACGAAGATGCAGGGGAGGCCGGTGTGGAGGGCGGCGGCGGTGACCAGTGGGATGCCGCCGAGTTCGGCCCCGGCGAGGCGGGAAGCCTTGGCACCGGCGGCGGATTCCATGGTGGCGATGCGGGCGGCGAAGAGGGGGGAGAGCTGGCGGAGGAGTTCGGGGCGGGTCGAGAAGAGGTATTTGTCGAGGTAGAAGGAGCTGGTTTTGCCCGAACGGAGCGTGAACGTGCCGCGGAGCAGGGCCACATCGGCGATGGCCTGCGCGAGCAGCGAGGTGGCGGGGGTTGTGGGGGTTGTGGAGGCGGATGGTGTGGGGGATGCGGTGGTCATGTGAAGAGGATAGTCTGAGGGGGCAAGTTTGGGCCGGGTGGGGCGTTTGACGTGACAGGAGCCTGCGATGACTATGAACCGGAACGTGATTGGATGTGCGGTGGGGGTATTGGCGATGGTGTGTGGGGGCGCGATGGGGCAGACCGCGCCGGCCGAGCCCGTCAAGACCGAGCCCGTGAAGTCGCAACCCGGGAAAGCAGCACCGGCGGATGTGCTGGCGGGCCCCAAGGTCGGCGAGACGCAGACGCAGCGGTCGCTGGTGAAGCGGAACTTTCAGGGGCGTGTGCAGCGGCTGGAGATGAGCCCCGACGAGGCGGCGATCGACCTGCTCACGCTCGACGCGGCGACGAAGGCGAAAGTGGACAAGATTTTGACCGAGCGGGCGACGATCCTGGATCGCGTGGTGATCGGCAATCTGGACCTGCTGGGTGAGCTGCAGCAGACGAGCGACCGGCGGGCAAAATTGAAGCTGCTGGGCGATTTCCGCGAGAAGCTGAAGGTTCTGGAGGCGCGAGGCACGCTCCGTGACGAGGTGGAGAAGGCGCTGCCCAAGGAGCGGGCTGCGCAGTATCGGGATCAGATCGAGGGGTATTGGAAGGTCGTGATCGACGACGCGATGCAGGAAGCAACGAACAGCAGCAAGAATGACAAGAGCGGCAAAGCAGCCGAGCCCTCGCGGGCGCAGATCACGCTCCGCGAGACGCTGTTGGCGTTCGGGCAGGAGATCAGGCGGTCGTACGAGCGGCAGATCGCGGGCAAGACCAGGCAGCTCGAGGAGTTCTTGTCGAAGCTGGGGCTGAGCGAGGAGAAGGCAGCCAAGGTCTGCGAGATGTACCGCGCGTTCTTCGAGAAGTATCGCAACGGCTCGACGGAGGGGCAGCGGCGGGAGCTTTTCCAGCGTGTGTTCAAGGAACTGGACAAGGCCCAGCAGAAGGCGGCGCTTGCGGAGATTCTGGGGCGCGAGGAGAAGAAGGATTCGGCTGCAAAGCCTGGCGACGCGATGACTCCCGAGGAGATGGAGCCAGCGAAAAAGTGACGCGAGGGGGACGGCGGAGTGAACCCCGGAGGGTGCGGGAGCGATCCATCCACGTCGATGGTGGGGTCGATGGTGGGATCGATGGTGGGGTCGATTGATCCGGCTATGCCGGTTCTGACGGCGTTCGGTGTCCCAGGTGTTGCAGGGACTCGGGCGCGGGCGGACGCCCTATCGTTGGTGGTCGATGGAAGTGGCTGCGTGGGTGCGGCCGATCGCGCGTGTGGCCGGGTCCGGCCGCATGTCAAACTCAGGGAGATTCGCATGTTGACGGGACGTGAAGTGCGGGTGGTGGCGGGAATGCTGGGAATATCGCTGGTGTGCGGGGCGTTTGGGCAGATCGCGCCGCCTCCGGGGCCAGCGGCTCCTGCAACGCCCGAGTGGGTGCCGCCGCCGCGGTCGAACACGGAGGCTCCGCCCGTTCCCAAGCAGGACAATACGCCGGTGCCGTCGTGGCGGGACAATGATGGCAAGCTCGAGGTGTTGAGCGAGCCGTTGTACTGGGCGAGTCTGAAGAAGAATCAGCTTGTGACTCCCAAGGTGGCGGAGGGGCTCAAGGGCTTTCTGCGTCAGCGGGAGAGGCAGTACGAGCGGGTCGTGGTGGACAACATTGATCTGATGCGCAAGGTGATGGAAGGGGCGATCGACAAGACGATCGAGATGCCGCGCGATCCGGCGGCGGGCCGGGCGGGCGCGGATGTGCTGTCGAAGCTGCTGCAGATCATCAAGCCGCTGGTGGGCGACAGCATCCGTGAGGCGGTGAAGACAAAGGGTCTTTTGTCGCGGATGCAGTCTGATCATCAGAACAAGATCGTGCGGGCGTATACCGACGATCGCGGGCGCGATCTCGAGGCGGCAACCCCGGTGCTGCCGGCGGATGCGAGCGAGGAGCAGAAGAAGGCGCGGACGGCCGCGATGACCAAGGAGAAGATGCGGCACCAGCTGTACGACTTCATCGACGAGTCGACGTGGGTGTACGCGTGGCTCTTGAACGACGTGGCGATGCACTGGGACGACACGCTCGCCAAGACGGACTTTGACGCGGCGACCAAGGCGAAGCTGAACGCGGCGTTCAAGGATGTGAAGGCGGCGACGGACGACAGGGGGCGCGTCGCGGCAATGAAGAAACTTGTGGTTCTGGTCACGCCCGAGCAGGAGCGCGTGCTCTTGCAGGGGATGATTGCTGGAAGGCCCACGCAGCCCGAGCCAGCGGCGGAGCCCGAGAAGCCCGCCGACGACGCGGCCAAGACCGACGCCGGCGCGAAGTAAGCAGCCATACTGCCACTCAATATCGACGAGCCCGAGGCCCAGCCTTGGGCTCGTTTGCTTCGCGGGACGGCCAGGTGTGTGTGGTCAGGGATGGTTGTCTGACGCCGGCGGCACTTCGGGTGGCGCGGGCTGCGAGGCGTCGGGCTGTGACGCTGGCTCGAAGGAGACCTTGCTGGAGCCCAGGAGGGTGCCCGTGGCGAAGGCGAGATCGATCTGGGCGATCTGATAGTCGGTGAGGGCGCGAATTTCGGCGAGTTTCGCGTCGGCGAGGCGGGTCGAGGCGTCGAGCACGTTCGTGCTCGTGCTCTTGCCCACGTCGAACTGACGCTGCTCGGCTTGAAGCGTGCGGATGTTGAGCGCGACGGACTGGTTGGAGGCGAGGATGCGCTGCCATGCGGCGTCGATCTGGTCGATGGCGGCGAGAACCTCCTGTGTGATGGCGAGTGAGCGGGCTTCCTTCGACGCGAGCCGTTGAAGCCGCGTGAGGATCGCCTGGCGGGCGCGGGCGCGGGCCTGCTCGTTGTCGAAAGGGATCTCGGCGGAGAGCCCAAGCGACCAGTCGCGGAAGTCGGCGGTGCCGAGCTGATGGAAGCTGTCCTGCGACGAGGCCCCCAGGCCGTTGACGCGGTATGTGTAGTCGAGAGAGAGAAGCGGCAGGGATTGATTTTTGTTGAGAGCGATCTGGGCGGCGTCGGCGGCGAGCTGAAGCTCGAGCTCGAGCATCTCCATGCGGTTGGCGAGGGCGTGCTGGACGAGTTCGGCCCGGTCGAAGCCGTACTCGACGGGGTCGGGCGGTGTGCCAGGCTCGATGAGTGTCTGGGCCTCGATGGGGAGCCCGGGCTCGTTGATGATGCGTTTGAGCTCGCGCTGCTGGGTCAGGACGTCGTTCTGGGCGAGGATGATCTGTTCGAGCTGATTCGCGACGCCCCCCTGGGCGCGGATGATCTCGATCTCGGCGGAGACCTGGCTTCGCACGCGGCGTTCGGCGCGGCCAAGCTGATCGGCGGCAAGCTCGTACTGCTGCTGACGAACCGCGAGCTGCTCGCGGGCCTGATACAGACGCCAGTATGATCGGTCGACGGCAGCGAGCTGCCTGATGACCTCGAGCTTGGTGCGGGCCTCGGACGCCTGCTGGTTGTAGGTCGCGATGTGGATCGAAGCAGTGTTCGCCCGGCGGCCCGCGCCGCGGAGGAGCGGCTGACTCAGCGACAGTGCAAGATCACTCCTGTACGCGGGGTTGAGGGTCGAGAACGTGTTGTTGTTCTCCGATTTGTTCCAAGGGAGCGAAACGGTGGCGGTGCCACCAGTGCGCAGCGGGATCTTCACGCCCGGCTCGATGCGGGTGTTCTTGGACTTGGCCGAGCTGAGCGCGGAAGAGGTGGGCTGATTCTGATCCGAGTAGCTGGTCGAGAGCGTGAACGCGGAGTTGAACTTGGCCTCCTCGGCGTTGACCACCTCGGACTGGATGGCCGGGTCGACGCGGGCGACCTTGAGATCGAGGTTGTTGGTGAGCGCACTGACGCGGCAACGTTCGAGATCGATCTTGACGGTTTCTCCGACCTCGAAACGGGACTTCACGGCGGCGAGTGCAGCCCTGGCGTCCTCGGTCGCGCCGATGGGTGCGGCGGGGGCGGCGGCGGGCTTGCGATATTCGGAGAGGGTGACGCGGTCGATGTCGCGGAGTCGCTCGGAAGTCAGCTTCCTGAGAGCCTGCTCGTCGTCGAAGAGGCCTTGCGAGCATCCCGCGAGGAGAGCGATCGCCGCGATGTACACGGAAGCGGGGAGCGCGCTGGTTGGTCGGTGTGGCATGATGGAAGGGAGCGGTTATTCGTGGCGCAGGGCGTCGATGGGGTTGAGACGGGCGGCTTTGAGCGCGGGGAACATGCCGGCGAGCACGCCTGTGGTGGCGGCGGCACCGACGGCGAGGATGGCGGCCCACAGCGGAATGGAGGCGAACTTGAGCATCTCGGGCGCAGCAAGCTTGGCGAGCTGGATGATGGACCAGCCCAGGGTGAGCCCTATGAACCCACCGAACATGCAGAGGGTGACCGCCTCGATGAGAAACTGCATGAGGATGATTTCGGGGCGGGCACCCAGGGCCTTGCGAAGTCCGATCTCGCGGGTGCGTTCGCTGACACTGACGAGCATGATGTTCATAATGCCGATGCCGCCCACGAGCAGTGAGATGGCGACGACACCAACGGATCCGAAGGTGATGATGCGAGAGACTTTCTTGAATTGGTCGATGAAGGACTGGAGTACCGCAACGTCGAAGGTGTCCTCGGCTCCGGGTTCGAGTTCGCGCATGCGGCGCAGGATGGAGCCAACCTCTGCTTTGGCCTCCTCGGCCATGTCGGGCGTCTTCAATTCGGCCAGGAGAAAGTTCACCCACTTGCGCGTGGGCTGCAGATTGAGGGCGACGCTGGCGGGGATGAGGACTTCGGCCTGAGAGTCACCCCCTCCAAACATGGGCCCGATGGTCTTTGTTTCGACGACGCCAACGACGCTGAAGCGGCGCCCCCCGAGGCGGACTGCGGTGCCGGCGGGTTCCTTGTTGAGACCCAGGAGTTCGATCGCTTTTTCATTGACGAGGCACACGGCCAGTTGCTGCTCTTCGTCAACGCTGTTGAAGGGACGCCCACTGAGGACGGACCTCGCCTCGATCTCGTGCCAGGCGGGCCAGATTCCCATGACCTGTACGGACGTGGCCTTCTGGTCCTCGTACTCGATATCGAAGCTCTGAAAGATGAGGGGCGTGAATCGGGCGAGGGTCGTCGCGTTCTTGACGACGGCGTTGACCTCCCGCATGTTCAGCTCGACCTTCCACCGTGGGATTCGTCCGCGGAGCTTGCGGGGGGTGCGGCCATCGATATAAACCTTCTTGGTGCCAAAGGTCTCGAACTCCGACAGGATGGAGGCCTCAAGCCCCTGCACCGCCGCAACAGTGGCGACAACTGCGGTCACACCGATGACGATGCCGAGCGTGGTGAGCAATGCCCGGATTTTGTTGGCCCAGATCTGGGTCATGGCGGTCAGGACGGTCTGAAAGAGGAGCATGACAAAGTTCATGCGGAATCTCCAACAGGCTCGAAGACGGCGGTGGCCTGGGCGAGCTGGACCGCACTGTTGGCGGCGGCCTGCACGTAGGCCCGGTGCGTGGGGTCTTGATCCGTCGGGAAGTCTGAGAGAATCTTGCCGTCGCGGAGGCGGACGATGCGGTGGGCATTACCAGCGATGTCTTCCTCGTGCGTGACGATGACAATGGTCTGGCCCTCGGCGTGGAGCTGCTTGAAGAGGTCCATCATGTCACTGCTGGTCTTGCTGTCGAGGTTGCCGGTGGGCTCGTCGGCCAGGAGGATGCTGGGATTGGTGACCAGTGCACGGGCGATGGCGACACGCTGGCGCTGGCCGCCCGAGAGCTGGTTGGGGCGGTGGGTGAGCCTGTCGGAGAGGGCGACACGGGCGAGGGATTTTTTGGCCATGGCTCGCGCCCCCCACCAGTATTTGGGCGAGTAGAGCAGCGGGAGCATGACGTTGCCCAGGGCGGTCATCTTGGGCAAGAGCTCAAAGCTCTGGAAGACAAAGCCGATCTCCTCGTTGCGGACGCGCGAGAGGCGTCCCGAGCCCATGCGGTGGGTGGGCTTGCCCGCCAGGAGATACTCGCCGGCGGTTGGACGGTCGAGACACCCCAGCACGTTCATGAGCGTGCTCTTTCCCGAGCCCGACGCGCCCATGATGGCGACGAACTCGTTGCGGTTGATGGTGAGATCCACGCTGCGAAGCGCCCGGACCTTTTCGGTACCGATGCGGTAGTCCTTGGAGAGGGCGCGGATCTGGATGGCAGGAAAGTTGGTCACTCGTTGGGACGCTTCGTGGTCAGGGGTGATCCGGGTTGTTGTCGTGGCGATCTTCTTGCTTGGATGCGGCGTCTTTGGGTGGGGTATCGCTCTTTTGCTCCATCACCTTTTGTTCGGACTTCATGGCGATTAGGGCGCGGTAGGGGCCGATGATGACCACGTCCTTGTCGGTGAGGCCTTTGATGATGACGGTGTCGGAGAGGTCGCTGGGACCGACCAGAACGGGCGTGGCGACCGCTTTGCCGTCGACGACGCGAAAGACGACGCGGGAGAACTTCTTGGCGTGGTCGATCACGTCGCTGTTGCGGACGAGGTCGGCGGGGAGGTCGTCCAGGGCGCGATCAACGATGGCCTGTGTTGGAATCTTGACGATGTCCTTGAGGGTCTGGACTTCAATGTCGGCGTTGGCGAGCATGCCGGTGAGGGTGTTGTCCTTGGCAAGCTCGACGCGGATCTCGGTCTCGAAGTAGGTGGTGCCGTCCTTGTCGGTCTGCTTGGTGGGGCGGATGCGTTCGACCTCGCCCGTGGCGGGCTTGTTAGGGAAGGCGTTGATGTAGACGACGCACTTTTGTCCCGGTTCGACGGGCGCAATGTTGGACTCGTCGACCTTGGCTTTCATGAGCATGTTGGCGAGGTCGGCGATCTGCATGATGACCGAGCCGGGGCTGTTGAGCGTGCCCACGACGACAAGCTCGCCCACCTCGGCGTTGAGGGTGGAGACGACGCCGTCGATGGCGGAGGAGATGGTGGTGTTGGCGAGGTCCTTCTCCGATCGCTTGATGTTGGCGCGGGCGATGTCGATGTCGCGGAGGGCCTGCTCGTAGCTGGATTTGGCCTGATCGAAGTTGGACTGCGCGTCATCGAACTCGGACTGGGAGATGTCCTTGGACGAGAGAAGCTCACGTTGACGGCGGAGCGAGCGATCGGAGTTTTCCATGGCCGAGCGAACACCCTCGACGCGCGACTCCGCGCTGCCCAGGCGGGCCTTGGCGGAGTCGAGTGCGGCGACGAGATCTTCGGCGTCGAGCTTGCAGAGCACGTCGCCCTTGTGTACGCGCTGGCCCTCACGGAAAGGGAGGGCGATGATCCGGGCGGAAACCTGGGCCGAAATGTCAACCTTGGTGCGCGGGCCGATGGTGCCGGGGGCCGAGATCGTGCGGACAAGGCTGCCGCGCTTGGGCGACTCCATCCGAACTTCGGTGGCCTTCATCGCCGGGTTGAACTGTTCCTGAAATTGTTTGAGCTTGCCCGACGAGGCGAGCCACCAGCCGCTGCCGACGCAACCCGCGATGAGCAGCAGTCCGAAACCGAGCAACCATTTCCACACGATGGGGATCCTCCCAGAGACCAAGCGAGCGACCAAGCGGGCACTGAGGCTGCAAACAGGCACATCAGAATCAAACCCGAACCGACACCAGCCCCCTTCATTCGGCAATTGGGGGACGCAGTTTCCCCCAGCGCGACGGCAAGCGATCTGGGGAACAAGGGTACACCGCAGCAGGGGTTGTTGGTTGCGGGTTTGGCGGATAGGCGGTGTCGAAAGATGCGATTACATGCCGCCGATCTCAAAGAAGCCCGAGCGGACAAGCCAGGCCAGGATCGGCACGGCATTCTCAGCGGCGGCTGGTCCGGTGCCGAGTCCCAGTTCGCGGGCGACCTCGGTGGCGGCGTCGCGGGCGGTGCGCGTGCCGTCGCATCGTGCCACGACGGCGGCGAGGGCCTCGTCCAGCCCGCAGCGCAGCGTGATGCCGCCCGCCTGGATGAGCCTCGACACATTCGGTTTCCAACGAGTGCCAACCTGAGCTGATGTTTGGTCGAGCGTGACGGCGGGGGCGAGGCGGAGTTTCATTTCCAGTACGGCCGAATCGCCCTTCGTGCCCCGCATTGCCGTTTCACCGGCGAACACGCGGCGTATCTGGTCGGAGGCGCTCGCATAGTCGTCGCGGGTGGCGAGTGTCTCGGCTTTGAACCAATTCGCGGGGCCGGCGGCGCCGGGTGTTCTGCGGTGGAGGATGATTGCTCCGAGGCTCAACACGTCCGCGCCGATGCGTTTGAAATAGGCGAGCCACTCGGCAACTTTGGCCGGGTCCGGGTCCGAGCCGTCGGGCAAGCCCGTTCGAAGCCAGCCGATCGCGTAAGCCTCGGGGTCGTCGGAGCGGAAGCGCAGGAGCCACGCGTCGCAGCCCGAACCCGCGACCCATTCGCGGGGCCTTTTGTCCCAGTCGTCGCCCACGGGGTGATGCCAGTTGAAGAGCATTGTGGCCCAGCCATTCTCGCGGAGCATGGAGGGGAGGCGTCGGACGATGCGCTCGGAGACCTGGTCACCCAAGAGCCCACTGTCGCGAAAGATCAGGTCGGAGGCGGGTGAGATGACAAAGGGGGGGTTCGCCGCGATCATATCGAAGGTCTCGCCCTCGATGGGCTCGAAGTAACTGCCCTTGCGCCAGTCGATGTTGGTGAACCCATTGAGGCGGCTCGACATTGCGGCAAAGTTGAGGCAGCGGTCGTTGATGTCGGTGCCAATCACCTCGCGCGCGGACGAGGCGGCAAGAAGCCCGTGGTAACCCGAGCCGCAGCAAAAATCGAGCGTGCGGTCACATGAGCCGCGGACGGTGAGACTCGCGACCAGGGCGGCCGAAGGGCTGACGCACGGAACGTGGTCGTTTGCCATGGGGCTCCCGGTTTCGATCGAGGAGAAGTCGCCAAGGGTGAAGAGGCCCGCAAGGGGGAGAAGGGCACCCTCAGCCCGGAAGCCCCCGGGTGTGCGGCGGACGAGTCCGCATTCGGTGAGCGAGGCGAGAAGACTTTCGCCCAGGGCTGCCGCGACATCGGCCTGGGGCAACTCCTTGGCGAGCATGAAGAGGTGGATGAGCGTGCGAAGCTCGGACTTGACCTCGAGCATGCGGTGCATGCGGGACCATTCTGCCGCCGACTTGGTTCCCATGATGCCCATCCGCTCCAGCGACTCGCGCGTGAAACCCCTGCTCTCGAGCACACTCGCGAGCGGCGTGAGGTCGGCCGGGGTGTCGGGACGAAACGGGCCCTTGAATGGAGGCGTGATGCGAGCCATGGAGACACTCCTGCGCGACGCGGACGAGACGTGAGGGAGTGCAGTGTAACGCGCCGTCGGTCACGAGCCGGGAACGCGTGGCGCGAGTTGACGGCCCACGGTTTGCAACCCCGCGCGCGTGTCCAGCATGCCGCGGACGAACGAGCGGGCATCGTTGTCTGCCTTCTGAACGCAGGCGAGGCTGGAAAGGGGTCCGGTGAGCCTGCCCACGGCGGCGTTCACCACATGGGCGATCTCGCCGAATCCGCAGTGGCCGCTACGAAAGGCTGCGCCGACTTCCTCGTTGGCGGCGTTGAGCACCGCGCCGGAGATGCCTCCCGATCGCATAACCTTGCGAGCGAGATGGACCGCGTCGAAGCGGGCCGGATCGATCGGTTCAAAGTCAAGACGGCCCAGCGAGGCGAGATTCGCGTGGAGCGCGAGGCCTTTTGGGCGATGGGGCCAGGTGAGAGCAAGCTGGATCGGCGTTCGCATGTCGGGAACGCCCAGCTGTGCGATCGAGGAACCGTCGGCGAGCTCGACGATCGCGTGGACGACGGACTGGGGATGGATGACGGCGTCGAGTTGATCTGGCCCAAGGCCAAAGAGCCAGTGCGCCTCGATGAGCTCGAGGGCCTTGTTCACGAGCGTGGCCGAATCGAGCGTGACCTTGTCGCCCATGCGCCACGTCGGATGTTTGAGGGCCTCTGCGGGCGTTGCCTGGGCGATCTGTGACGCGGTCCAGGTTCTAAATGGACCCCCCGAGGCGGTCAGAATGATCCGAGATACCGATGGGTGCGGCGAGGCGAATGGTGGAACCGCAACACCAGAATCGCTGCGATCCAGAACACCCGCGAGACATTGCCAGATGCCCGAGTGCTCGCTATCGACTGGAAATATCTTTGACCCGGATCGGATGGCTGCGGGAACGACCAGTGCGCCAGCAGCGACAAGTGCTTCCTTGTTGGCGAGGGCCACATCCCGGCCCAGTTCCACGGCGGCGAGTGTGGAGGCAAGCCCGTCGGAACCCACGATCGCGGAGACGACCAGATCACACACAACCGAGCGGACGAGGCGCTCGGCGGAGTCCATGCCCACGAGCCAATGAGAGGGCTCCCCACCGCGTGCCGCGGCGATCGCAACGTGCTCAACACCAAGCCGAGAGGCCTGCGCCGCGAGCGCATTGGTGTTGCTCCCCGCGGCCAGCCCGACCACGGTGTAACCGGGCCCCTCGCACAGACCGGTCTGTGTGAGGCGATTGAGATGCTCGACCACATCGAGCGTCTGACACCCGATCGAGCCGGTGGAGCCGAGGATGATGAGCCGCTTGGGGCTAAGCATGCGAGACCACCGCGATCATTCGGGCTTGGGACGTTTGTTCATTTCGGCGGGCGTGAGCTTGCGGCGGTTGAAGTAGAGCGGGCGCACCGGCGGTGTGCCGGGCGTGACGGGAGAAGAAACGGGCTTTGGTCCCGCAGCGGAAGGGAGAGGCGCCTTAGCGGGAGTACGTGGCTCACGGCGGGGCGGTTCCTTGGCACCACCCAGGCGCGGCTTGCGGTCATCGCGGCGCGGCCCCTGAGCGGGTGCAGGCGGATTCATGCCGCGCCGATCATCACGTTTCTCCGGCGGCTGTTGGACCGGGCGCGGCATCGGAGCCGCGCTCGCGGGCTGTCCGTCACCCGACTCGGGCGCACTGGCTTGAGCCTCACCGCCGCGGCCTCCTCGACCGCGGCGACGCCGACGGCGGCGTCTGCGCCCGGCATCGGCCACCGAGAGGCCGTCGGCATCAACGGTCCCATGGGGCGCGTCGGGGCCGTCGCCTTCGTCCGAATCCTCGCCCGCGCTGTCCGCGAGTTGCGGGCTGGCCGTACTCTGAGGAGCGGAGGCAGCCTGGCGTGCCGCTGGCTTTTGCGTCTGGGACGGCGTTCGAGCCGCGGGCCGGGGCGGGGTCTGTGTTCGGGTTGGCGGCCGTGTTGGCGGCGGGGTTGGCGAATCGTCGTCACCCCAATCGCCCATAGTCTCTACAACGGTGTGGGGAGTGATGTCCTGCTCGCGGCGCGGGATGGGGCCGACGGGCGGGACGACAGGTTCCGAGCTTGCTTCGGCGGACTCATAGTGTGGATCGCGACGATCGGGCCTGGGTGGAGGCTGAGGCGCGCGGCCTACTTCCGGAGTGCCGGGCGCATCGCCCTGGGCGAAGCTCTCGCCAGTGCCACCACCACCGCGTCCACCGCGGCCGCGCCGGCGACGCCGCCGGCGACGCTTGACGCCATCTTCACCAACTTCGGAGCCCGAATTGCCGACTTCGCCCGGCAGTGGTCCTTCGATTTGGTCGTGGTTTGCAGCATCGGCAGCGGGGGTGGCCGCTGCGGGATGCGCGGTCGGCACGGGTGAGCCCTGCGGCACCGCACCACGATCGTCGTGACGCCCACTCACGCTCCCACTCCCGCCCCCACGGCCGCGACGGCGACGGCGACGGCGACGCTTGCCAGCGTCCTCGCCCTCGGTGCCGGGATCGCCCGGAGCAGAATCGGGCTCATCAATCTCGATTGGGTGGGGTTCAAGATCGGTCTTGTCCAGCGCGTCATCGGCCTGGGCCTCGGCAGCAAGGGCCTGCTGGCGCTCGGAAAGCGGATCACCCGCGAACACGTCCTCGCCCTCGGCGGGGGGATCAAACTCCCACACTTTGAGGTTTTCGGGCTTGCGCGGCGGGGGAAGCCTTTCAAGATCGACGTCCGCGCCGTCGAGCTCGTAGGCGTAGAAACTGACGCGGTCGGGCGGGATGTCCTCGCTCACGCGCATCTCAACGTGCTTGCCGCTCTCGCGCTCGATACGACCCAGGAGCCTGCGCTTGTTGCTGAGCAGTTCACCGGCAACGCGCGGGCTTACGACAAGCTCAACCTTGGCGATGCGTTCGTAGTCGAGAAAGGCCGCAAGCTCGCGTAGCGCCTCGCCGGCGACGCTGTCGGGCTTCTGGACGAGCCCGCGCCCGCGGCAGATAGGGCAATCGGAGAAGTGGAGCTGCTCGTGGCTGCCACGCATGCGCTGGCGTGTCATCTCAAGGATGCCAAACGGCGAGATGGGTGCCACCGTGCTCTTGGCGCGATCGCGCTTGAGACGCTCGCGGAAGCGGTTCTCGATGTCCTTGCGATGAGCGGCCGAACGCATGTCGATCAGGTCGTTGACGACGATCCCGCCCAGATCACGCAGGCGGAGCTGACGGCATATCTCGTCGACCGCCTCGATGTTGGTCTTGTACGCATTGTCCTCGGCGTCCCTGGCGTCGCGGCTTCGCCCGCTGTTCACGTCGATCGCCACAAGCGCTTCGGTCTGGTCGATGACCAGTCGTCCACCCGAGGGAAGGGGAACTTCCCGCGCGTGAATGAGCGATATCTGCCGCTCGATGTCGTAGGCGTGGAAGATCGGTGTCTTGCCGGGATAATGGGCGAGCCGCGTCTTGGTGCGCGGGGCGACGATTTTCATGAATCGCTCGCCGCGGACGAGCGCCTGCTCGTTGTCGATGATGACCTCGTCCATGTCGTTGGTGAGCACGTCGCGGAGGCAGCGGACGAGCAGATCACTTTCGGAGTACATGAGCCGCGGCTTGCTGCCGGTCTTGCGCCGCTTTTCCATGTCCTTCCAGAGCCGCTGGAGGTACGCAAGGTCGCGCTTGAGCTCGAGCTTGCTGCGGTCCATGCCGGCGGTACGCAAGATAAAGCCGAAACCCTCGGGCAGTTCAAGTTGATCGAGAATCTCACGCATGGCGCGGCGGGTCTCCTCGTCCTCGACCTTGCGGGAGACGCCCACTTTGTCCATCTGGGGCATCATCACCAGGAACCGGCCGGGAATCGACAGATAGCTCGTGAGCGTCGGGCCCTTGGTGCCCACGCCCTCCTTGAGAACCTGAACGATGACCTCGTCGCCCTTGCGCAGCGCGTGCTGGATGAGCGGGCGCTCGCGCCGCGGGGTCTTGTGGCCGACTTGTTCGGTCGCGTTGTCGTCCTCGCCGGGAAAGTACCGCGGGTGCAGATCGCTGATGTGGAGAAAGCCGTTGTCCTCGACGCCGAAGTCAACAAACGCGGCCTGGATCGAGGCCTCCACGTTGTTCACGCGCCCGACGTAGATGTTCCCGACGCGACTGGCGGCACTGAATCGTTCGGCGTAAAGCTCTTCGAGCTTTCCGTCCTCGACGATGGCGACGCGGCACTCTTCGCCGGGGACGTAGTTGATGATCATCTGATGCTTGGACATAGGCTGCTTTCTGTGGCCACGCACGAGCGCGGCTCCTTCCCGAGAGTGCGGGACAGCCTGTGTCGAGATCGGAGAAACTTCTCGCATCCGCCCCAGGCACCCCTGTGCCAAGGTCGGGCTGCCCGATGGGGCTGCCCGTTTGCTCATGCGCCGGCCGCCGCGTGTCGCGCGGCAATCCTGAGCCGGTCGCCCACCCTCCCGCTGCCCGGCAACCCGGTGAAGGGTCATCCGCTCAACCGTCCCGGAAAGGCCGACCGCGTGTTGCGGGGCTCTTTCGAGAGGGATTGGGGGGTGGGGGTCGTTTGTCCGGTCCGACGCTTTGGCGTCGTCCCGCGTGGTCCTGTTCCCCTGGCTATTCGGCGGTCCGGCCGTCGAACGCTTCGGGGATGATCTTGCGGGCCTGATCGCGCATGTACGCCGCGACCTGGGCCTCTGAATCGAACGCCATCGCCGCTTTGGCGATCCGCTCGCACTGTTGCACGCTCACGCTCCGCACCAGTCGCTTGAGCGACGGAATGGCGGAACCGGACACCGAGAGAGTACGCAACCCTAACCCGATCAGCAACAACCCGAACTCAAGATCGGACGCCGACTCCCCGCAGCATGAAACCGGCACCTTTCGGCGCTTTCCCACGCTGGCGACGTCCCTAATCAGGCGGATAACCGCCGGGTGCATGGGGTTATAGAGGTCGGCGATCCGCTCGTTGGTGCGGTCGACGGCGAGGGTGTACTGCACCAGGTCGTTGGTGCCGATGCTGAAAAAATCAACCTCACTGGCAAAGGCGTCGGCGAGAATGGCAGCGGAAGGAACCTCGACCATCATGCCGACCTTCATTTTGCGGTCGAATGGGATGCTGTCCTCGGCCAGATCGTCCATCACATCGTTGAGCATGTGGCGGGCGCGGCGGATCTCGTTGAGCGACGAGACCAAGGGGAACATGATCTTGATAGGCCCAAGGGCACTCGCGCGCAGGATCGCGCGGAGCTGCAGCTTGAACATGGGCTGGTTGCGGAGGCAATAGCGGATTGAACGATTGCCCAGGAAGGGGTTGCGCTCGGGCGTCTCGTGCTTGCCCTGCACCATCTTGTCGGCGCCCAGGTCAACCGTGCGAATAGTGAGGATCCTTCCTTTGAGCAGCTCGACCGCTTTCTTGTACGCCTGAAAGTGGTCGCGTTCGGTGGGCTCGGTTCGGCTCATCAGGTACAGATATTCGGTGCGATAAAGCCCCACGCCCTCGCCTCCCATGGCGAGAATCTCCGCGGCTTGCTCGGGAAACTCGATGTTGCCGACGAGCTCGACGGGCACGCCGTCGAGGGTTTGGCTGGGCAGATCGGCAAGCTCGGACAGGGAGATCTGAAAGAGCTTGCGCTGGTCGATCATCCGCCGGTAGTCGGCGAGCTGCGCAGCGTCGGGATCGAGGATGACGGTGCCGTGGTCGCCGTCGAGGATGACGGTCGCGCCGTCCTGGGCCGCCAGCGCGAGATTCTGGCAGCCAACAACGGCGGGGATGCCAAGGGCGCGGGCGACGATGGCGGTGTGGCTGGTGCGGCCTCCCAGGTCAGTGGCGAAGCCGACGATTTTCTTGCGGTCGAGCGCTGCCGTCTGCGAGGGGGTGAGATCGGGAGCGATGACGACGGTGTCGGGTCTGGCGAGGGCAAGACGAGACTCGCGCTTACCGACGAGGTGGCCCAGAAGTCTCGACGCCAGATCGTCGATGTCGTTCACCTTGGTGGTGAAGGCGGTGTCGGACGAATGGCGGAATCGCTCGGCCACTTGACCCAGAACGTGGCTCACGGCATATTCCGCGCTTACCCGCTCGTTCTCGATCAGGCCCGTGACGGGCGCGGTGAACATCCGGCGATCGCTCAACATGCCGACATGAACGAGAAATATCTTGGCAGCCTCGTCGCCCATGTCCTTTCGGGCGGACTGAAACAGTGCCTGAAGTTCGGCTACCGACTCTTTGACCGCTCGCTCGAAGCGACCAATCTCGCCGGCCACCGCGTGCTCGTTGACGATTCGCTTTTGGACGCGGTGAATGTCGTCCTCAAGCAGCATGACCCGCCCGATCATGATGCCGGGTGAGACGGGCAGGCCCTTGTGAATACTCGGGGGCCTGGAGTGCGAGGGGATCGGTACTGGTTTGGCTGGAGTCTTGCCCACGGGGCCCAAGTGTACTCAAATGCTTGGGGAGTTGGTCGGTTTTCAAAGAATCGAACAGGAACCGTCACGATTCGATATGTTCCATTCAGATTCTTCTTGACTTTCTTGTGGATCCAGGTTCTGATTGTGACGAAGAGATGGATGTGGGATAGCGGCGGCCGGGGGCACAGTCCAAATCGAGCCGAGCCCGGTCGTTTCCGCTCGACATTGCTGATATCTCTTGGTGTGCATAAACTCGGGCTGATCGCCCGCGTGGATGCTTTCGGGCTGCGTCGATCGTGGGCCCGTGACAAAGTTGGACTTGTCGAGTTGGAAACTCAGAGCCTGGCTCGCGGACGACTTTCGCGGGCCACTGCGTTCCGCTTTTGGGATGCCGCCGTATTGGTCATTCGCGATCAGGTTCGAGATCGCGCGAGACACGCGACTGCCGTGCGGCATGCTCGGCGGTGGGCTTTGATTTGTGGGCGGGTTGTCTTGGAACAGTCGGCAATGGATGTCGGATTCCGGGACTGAAGGAGGATTGGATTGGAAGTACGTCGATCGAGGCGTCGTCGCCGTGGCCGCGGTGGAGGGAATCCGCACGCGCAGCCGGGTCCGAACGGGCAGCCAAATCAGAACGGGCAACCCCAGTCGCCGCAACCGCAGCGACAGCAGGGTCAGGGCTCGTACCAGGGCCAGCAACAAGGGCAACAGCAGGGCCTGCGCGGGGCGATGACGACGACGTTGCCGCCGCTGCCAGCCGGGGTGAAGCCTTTCGAGCAGTTGACATCGATCGACCCGCAGCCGCGGATCACCCTCGAGTACAACGGGTGCCCGCCGTCGTGCCGGCTCATCGATCTGTTCTGCCCGATCGGGCGAGGGCAGCGCGGGCTGATCGTGAGCCCCCCCAAGGCAGGAAAGACGACGCTGCTCAAGGACATCGCCCTGGGGGTGCTTCGAAATCATCCCGGGCTTGAGCTGATCATCCTTCTCGTGGATGAGCGGCCCGAGGAGGTCACCGACTTCCGACGAACCCTCGTCGCGTATGAATCAACGCTCGCCGCGGATTTGGCGTGGGCAAACGCAGCGGCGGCGGACCTGGGTGTTCACCGCGAGCAGCACACCGGCGCGGACCCCGCGAAGGGCCAGGTGATCATCGGCGGCTTCGGGACGCAGATCGTCTCGCCGCGTTGTAAGGTGATCGCGTCGAGCAATGACCACGGGACCGACAAGCACGTCGAGGTCGCGCTCAAGACGATGGAGTATTGCCGCCGGCAGGTGGAGCTTGGGCGGCATGTGGTGATGCTGCTCGACAGCATCACGCGGCTCGGGCGGGCGTTCAACGCGAGCCGAAAGCACGCCAACTCGGGGCGGATCATGACGGGCGGGCTCGACAGCCGGGCCCTGGAGATTCCTCGCCAGATATTTGGTACAGCTCGAAACACCGAGGAATCAGGCAGCCTCACGATTCTGGCGAGCTGCCTCGTTGACACGGGGTCGGCGGCCGACCAGATCATCTTTGAGGAGTTCAAGGGATCGGGCAACATGGAGCTGATCCTGGATCGAAAAATCTCCGAGCGCAGGCTCTTCCCCGCGATCAACCTCGCCGAGAGCGGCACCCGCAAGGACGAAAAGTTGCTCAACGAGCAGGAATACAAGACGATGACCGCGCTTCGGCGTCGGCTTCTGAGCATGTACCCGCCGCAACAGGTCGAGCAGCTTCTGGCCGCGATGCAGCGGTTCCCGACCAACGCTGCGCTCGTCGGCAGCGCGACCTGATTCCCTGGTGGTCCGATCCTCCCAACCGGATCCGAAGCCGCTCTACAGTCGGCAAGGCTGAAGACCCAGTTCGGAGAACTGGGCCACGTCAAAGGCAAGGCTTAGGGGTATTTCGACAGAAAGTGCCAGGCCATCTGCATGGCGATCAGGGCGTACACGCCCGCGACAAGGTCGTCGACTAGAACCCCCCAACCCGCGTGAAGCTTCTGGAGCTGATAGGCCGGGGGCGGCTTGATGATGTCCATGATTCGGAACGCGACGAACGCGGCCGCGACATAGATCGCGGCCGATCGCATGGGCGTTGCGGAACCCAGCACGCTCGCGGGCGGGAGCACGAGCGCGATGCACTGCCCGGCCGTCTCGTCTGCAACGGCGTTGGAAGGGTCCTTGCCCCAGCGCGCTTCCGCCGCCGCGCCTTGCGCGATGCAGGCCCAGCAGGCCCAACCGCAGATGATCGCGAGTACGGCGTGATATCCCCATCCGCCAGCCCACGTGCCCGAGCCAAACCACAGCAGCAGTGCCGCGATAATCGCGGGCGGGAGCGATCCCCAGGTGCCCGGGGCCGGGCGGAGGAACCCGAGCCCGAAAGCGGTGATGTGGCGGAGAGGGCTTTGTGGTGTCATCGGCGAGACTCAGAGCAAACCAAACCCGAAACGGAGCATAGGGGAACCAGGTCCGGCGAGTCCCAACGAGGAGAGCACTGGCCACTGGTCTTTCTCCCGCATCCCATGTCTGAGGGTGCGGGTATACCATCGCGGCGCACGGCGAGGTGCCGTCGCCAAAAGGGGATTTCACGAATGCTCACTCTCGCTCGTCGCTCACATCGCTCGATCTGTTTGCCGACCGCCACTTTGCTGTGCATGTTTGCCGGCCAGGCCTTCGCCGACGTGCCGGCCGCCTTGGACCGTGCGCCCAAGGGCGCGGTACTCGCGGTCGGATTCCGGGACGTCGGGGCCCTGAGGTCGCGGCTTGGCGCGATGCTGACGAAGTTCGGCGCGCCCGTTGAAGAGACACCCCTCTCGCAGGTCGACGTGTTTCTGAACGCTGAGGGATTCAACAAGGCCGGGTCCGCCGCGTTTGTCCTTATGGGCGATCCCAACAACGACGACTTCAACCCAGGTGAGAATGCCGTCATGATCGCGCCGGTCTCGGACTTCAAGAAGTTTGCGGCGGCGATGGGCGGCGACGGAACCCAAAAGATCGTGTCGCTCACCAAGATCGGCTCGACTGCGGCGGCGAAGGACATCGGCGGCGGGTTCATGGTGATGGGCGAGGAGCCTGCGGTCAAGGCATTCGAGAGCTCGACGGGCCAGATCGCGGGGCACATGATCGTCCTGGGCAAGGCCGGCGGCCGCATCGCCGACACGTCCGATGTGATCGTCATCAGCAATCTGAGCACGCTCAACAAGCAGATGACCCAGGGGATCGCGGGATTCAAGGACCAACTCGGCATGGTCGCGGCGATGGCGGGCGGCAACCCTGATATGGCCAAGGGCATGGAGGAAATGCAGAAAGGGATGGAGGCGTTCGCACGCGACGTGCAGACTGGCGTGATGGGGCTCACGATGAGCGACGCCGGAGTCTCGATGGACTTCGCGGCCCAGTTCAAGGACGAATCTGAGACAGCGAAAGCCTTCGGGCACACCGGTAAGCTCGAGGGCGTGGTCGGAAAGCTCCCCAAGATTCCGTTCCTGTTCGCCGGCGCGATTGATATGTCGAACCCCACGCTTCGCAAGATGGTCCAGCACATGAGCGAGATGTCGGCGGGCGGGGCGGGCAATACGGCGGCGAAAATGCTCGACAAGGTGACAGCCCATGGCTTCATCATGGGCACCAACGCGGCCCTCATGCAGGCCGGGCTCTTCGCAAACACGCTCTCGTACTCGCAGACCGCCGATCCGGCCGGTGTCATCGCGATCCAGAAGGAAGGTATCGAGAAGACCAACGGGACCGAACAGAAGGGGGTCAAGTACACGACAAGCTTTACTGCGGGCGGCGCGGAGGTTGCCGGCCGCAAGGTCGATACGTGGAAAATGAAGATGGAGATCGACCCCAACGCTCCGGGCGGCGGGCAGATGCAGCAGATGATGGGATTTCTCACGGGCCAATCCGGCGAGATGACCGGGATGGTCATTCCCACCAAGTCGGGCGTTCTCACGACGATGAGTTCGAATTCGGAACTGATGAGCAAGGCTCTCGATGCCGCGGAAGGTAAGAACGGCCTGGCCGATGACGCGCAGTTGAAGCTTTCGGCGTCGGCCCTTCCCCCAGGACGCACGTTCGAGCTCTTCCTGGGCGTCAAGGGCATCATTGACACCGCGAGCGGCGTCATGATGAACATCGGGATGCCCATGCCCTTCGAGGTCGGAACTGATCTGCCCCCGATCGCGGTGGGCGGCACGACCGACGGCGGGGGCGCGGCGATCCGCCTGCACGTGCCGATGGCGGTCATCGACGAGGCGGCCAAGATCATGAAGAAGATGAACGAGGCCGAGGAAGGCGACAAGGACGACAAGGACGAGAAACCCGCGAAGAAAGAAGAGCGGCGCAAGCCACGATTCTAATCGGGCAGGGTGGGAGAGTTCAACAAGCACAAATGCGAAGGGCGGGTCCATCAAGGATCCGCCCTTCTCCTGTTGCTGGCTTGGTGGTTAGAGAATCCGGTGTTCAGGGAATCCGGCGATTAGGGAATCCGGCGATCAAGGAGGAGCGGCTTCGCGGCGTGCAGCCGATTGTTGAGCGACCAGAGCGTTCCCCCGCGCGGCTCGCCCCCGCCGATGAACCGAGCATCCGGCGCGATCGCTCGCACGGCTTGGGGCTGGGCCAGGTCCATGCTGCCGTCGAAATTGTTGAAGTTGCGGCGGATCTGACGCGGAAGGGTGATGGGCTGGGATTGTGCAAGCTTCGCCCGCTCCTGCGCCCTGGCCCAATCGGCCTGGGTGAGGTCCGAGGCGATCTCGTCGCGGGCGTGCTCGCGCTCGGCGAGCGAGAGCCGGATGCGCCAAGCCTCTTCGTACTGCGATGTCGTGATTGTGCTGCCACCACCCATCCCCGTGCGGAGGTCGACGAACCGTCCTAGCTTCACGCGGACGGTGATGGCTTTTCCAGCGCGAAGCACGCGCAGCTCAAGCTCCTGCCCCGGGTCGCGTGAGATGATAAGCGGACGAACCTGCGGGTACTCGACGATGCGCTGCCCGTCGATAGCGAGGATCTGGTCGCCCGGGCGGAGCACCCGGACCGAATCAAACCCCTCCTGCGTAAACCCCACCGTGGCGTTGTTTCCAAAGTCGGAGAAACTGACGCCCAGGGCGCCGCGCATCGTTGCGAAAAGCGAGCCCGGGCCCAAGAGCGACAAACGCTCACGCTGCTCGGGCGTTGTCTTGGGCAACTCGATCGCTTCACAGAGAACCGATGGATGGATGCGCATGTCCCGGAGCGCGAGAAGGGCAACCTCTCGCTCTTCGATCGCGTCGGCGTCCAGCTTTGCTGCGACACGAAGCACCGCGTCAAGAGTCGCCTCACCCGTCGAATCGTTCGGGGCCAAAGGCTCGGGGCGATCGACAGGCTGAACAGCGAGCACGAAGCTTGGTGCGGCGGACGCGCCACCAAGCGTGAGCCCGGCCACGGAAATCAGAAGAACGAGTCGGCGTTTGGACAACATGCGATACCCTCGCGCGCATCCTGCGCAAGTCCAGAATGGTCCCGTCTATATGATAGACCAAACAAAAACCAGACAACTATTCCACGTTTGCGGCCTGTTCCTTGATACGATCGATCGCGCCTTTGACCTCCACTGTCCACCGCGAGATGGAGGCGTCAGGCGATTTGCTCGCGATCGTATTGGCCTCGCGAAGCATCTCCTGGGCGAGGAAGTCGAGTGTTCGGCCCACGGGCTTGGAACCCGGCTGCGTCAACATCTCGTGGAACTGCTCCAGGTGCCCGCCCAGGCGGCTGATCTCCTCGGCGATGTCGATTCGTTCGGCGTAGATCGCGATCTCGCGGATGAGATCCCCCACCTCGACCTTGACATCGGCCTCGCGGAGGAGCTGTTCGATGCGGGCCTTGAGGCGGCGCTCGTACTCGGCAACCACCTCGGGAGCACGGCCACTGATCAGAACAAGACGTTCGGCGATCAACTGATGCTGAGATTCGAGATCGGCCGAGACCCCCTGCCCCTCACGGTCTCGCATCACGATGAGGCCATCGATCGCGCGGTCGAGGAGTGGTGCGAAGGCAGCACGGGCGCGATGGACTCGTTCTTCCTCGTGGGCCGCGGGCATGAGCACGCCTGGGAGTGAAAGGAGCGAGGAGAGCAGTGGTCCGGTGAGGAGCTGCGCGTCGGGCAGGCGGCGAATCTGGTCGAGGTAGCGCTGGACCGCCTGGACGTTGATTTCACGGGCTGCGGCGCCGGCCTCGTCGGTGCAACTGGCGGTGATGGTCACCGTGCCGCGATTGATGCGTTCACGGAGGCGGGATTCGAGCTCCGCCTCAAGGGCCTGAAACTCTTCGGGCAGGCGAATGACAGCCTTGAGGTACTTATTGTTGAGCGACCGGGCCTCGAGAAAGTAGTGCGTTCCGTCGACGTGCGAGGATGCTTCGCCGTAGCCGGTCATGCTTCGGATCACGAGTGGTCGCTCCTGAGGAGTGCTTAGCGCGGGTTGGCCGGCGGATCACCCGCCGGGGGAGTTGCCGGTGCCGGGGGTGTCGTTGCGGGTGGTGTGGAAGAGGGTGTGGAAGAAGGCGTTCCTTGGGGCTGGGTGCCGGGCGCGGGGTTGACTGCGGGAACGGTCTCAGGGACCGTCGCTGGCGGCGCGGTCGGTTGTGGTGTCACGGCCGGTGGTGCCGTTTCAGTCTTTTCAGGCGTTGCGGCCTTGGTGTCGCCTGCGGGTGCCACGGCTTTCGGTGATGCCTGAGCTGCAGCGAGGGAAGGGTTTCCGGTGAGATTGAGGACGGTCGCGACGACGATCCAGATGGCGAAAAGGATGATGGTTGCGACGGTGAGGGCGTCGCCGGTTTTGGTGCCAAAGGCCGTCTGGCCCGATCCCGAAGAAGCACCGAAGGCGGCGGAAAGGCCGCCGCCCTGTGGTTTCTGGATCATGATCATGAGAATGAGAAACACGCAGACCCCAAAGAAGGTCATCATGCCAAGGTTGAACAATACACCGAACGCGGCGAGCAACATCATGACTAGACAACTCCGTGTTCTGCCGGGAAGCCCGGGGAACCACAAGTCTATGCCGCAAAGGGACGGAACTCTTCGGCGTGGGCTGAAGCGGGCATGCCGCTCTGGAACTGTTAGGGGTCGCGCCGCTTCAAGCATTGCGCACTGATTGGCGGATCAGAATGAGTTCTTTCATCACTCCCGAAAGCGAACCGGCGAGCGAATGGTCCGTGCCACTTTGTGCGAACGCGTCGTGGAGCTTCGTGTAGATGCCATAGAGACGCCGGTAGGTAGCGGCGTTCTCGGCGCGCGGGGTGTAGGCGACCTGCTTGATGCCGGTCATCGCGGCCTGTGCTTCGGCGACGGTGGCGTGCGCCTTGCCGACCACGGAACCAAAGATCGCAGCACCCAACGCGCACGTTTGGGCGGAACGGCTGATCAGCATTGGACGGTTGGTGACGTCGGCGTAGATCTGCATGACGAGCGGGCTTTTTTCGGCGATGCCGCCGCAATTGACGATGCGCTCGACCCGAACGCCGAACTTCTCGAGCCGGTCGATGATTTTGAGAGCGCCGAACGCGGTGGCTTCGATGAGGGCGCGATAGATTTCCGGGGGCGTGGTGTGTAAGTGCTCGCCGATGATGAGGCCCGTGAGCAGCGGATCAACCAGCACGGTGCGGTTGCCGTTGTGCCAATCGAGCGCGACCAGGCCGCTCTCACCCGGTCGCAGCTTTGCGGCAGCCTCGGATAGCCGTGCGTGGGCGTCTCCTCCCGTGCCGAACGCGCCGGGGGCGATGCGGCGAACAAACCAGTCGAAAATGTCGCCGACGGCCGATTGGCCCGCCTCGATGCCGTACATGCCTGGGAGGATGGATTCGGGGACAATGCCACAGACGCCTGGGATATCGGGCAGGGCGGTGGAGAGGGGCGAGACGATGCAGTCGCAGGTGCTGGTGCCGATGATTTTCACGAGTGTGCCCGGGCCGCAGCCCGAACCGACCGCGCCCACGTGGGCGTCGATGGAACCAACCGAGACCGGGATTCGGGCGGGAAGGCCGATCTGGTGAGCGACGGCTGCGCAGAGCGGACCTGCGGTGTGGTGCGAAGCCAGGGCGGGCGTGGCGAAGGTGTTGCGGAGGCGAGAAAGACCCGGTTCGAGCGATTCCAGGAACTGGGCGGAAGGCAGGCCTCCCCACGATTCGCTGTACATGGCCTTGTGTCCGGCCGCACAGATGCTGCGTTTGACCTGCGTGATGTCTGTGACACCCGTGAGAAACGCCGGGATGTAGTCGCAGAGCTCGACCCAGCCTTTGGCGGCGGCTGCCATGGCGGGTGCGGTGCGGTGGCAGCGGAGAATCTTGGACCAGTACCACTCGGAGGAATAGATGCCACCACATTTGCCAAGGTACGGAAATCCGGCGGCCTTCCCAGTGATTTCAGCCGCCTCGGCGTGAGACGCGTGGTCTTTCCAGAGCCAAGCCTGAGCAGCGAGTTCGTTCTTGAACGGGCCGAGAAGGGCGAGTGGTGTGCCAGTTTGTTCGACCGGAATGGGTGTCGAGCCCGTCGTGTCTACGCCGATGCCGACGATGCGAGCGGGATTGAATCCCGGGGTTGATGCGGCCGCGACGAGAGCGGCCCGCACGCCGGCGGCAAGGCCCGAGAGATAGTCGGCGGGATTCTGTCGCGCGAGATTGGGGTCGCGCGGGTCTGTGAGAATGCCCGAGTCGCCCGAGGGGTAATCGTGGGCGGCGGAGGCGACCTCGGCCCCGTCGCGCGTGTCCACGATCAGGGCGCGAACACTGGAGGTGCCGAAATCAAGGCCGAGGGCGAAGGTGGGTGTGGTCATGCGGCGGCCCGGTGGAGGGTGGACGGTGCGTTGTACCCGAGATCGACGAATAGAGTATCTTTTTGCAGGATGCCGGGCGCGATCGCGCCGGATTCGCGGCGGGTGGTCACGGAGGTCTTTCGATGGTGTGGTTCAACTCAGTCGGTCGGCGGCATTTCACGTCGATGGTCTCACTTGTCGCCCTCGTCGCACTGGGTGCATGCGACAAGAAGACAGCGGACGCGACAAAGCCCGGCAAGTCCGGCGGCGAATCTTCGCCCACGAAATCGGCGATGGTTGTCGGATTCAGCCAGGTTGGGGCCGAGAGCGGCTGGCGGACTGCCAACACCAAGTCGATCAAGGAGGAGGCGGAGAAGCGCGGGATCAAGCTCCAATTCTCCGACGCTCAGGGCGACCAGGAGAATCAGATCCGGGCGATCCGGGCGTTCATCCAGCAGAAGGTCGATTTCATCGCGTTCTCGCCCAAGACCGAGGTCGGTTGGGAGCCCGTGCTGCAGGAAGCAAAGAAGGCAGGCATCAAGGTCGTTCTGACCGACCGTCGCGTTACGGTGTCGGATGATTCGCTCTATGCGACGTTTATCGGGTCCGACTTCGTGCGCGAGGGGCGGCAGGCCGCGGAGTGGCTCGCGAAGAAGACCGGCGGCAAGGCGATGATCGCCGAGCTACAGGGCACGCCCGGCGCAGCCCCCGCGATCGACCGCAAGAAGGGGTTCGAGGAAGCCTTGAAGGCGTATCCGGACATGAAGGTCATCAAGACGCAGGCCGCGAACTTCGAGCGACCCAAGGGCAAGGAGGTCTTTGAGGCCTTCCTGCGGTCGCCCGAGGGGTCGCAGATCACCGCGGTTTATGCGCACAACGACGAGATGGCCCTGGGGGCGATCATGGCGATCGAGGCGGCCGGAAAGAAACCCGGCGTCGATATTCTCGTCGTCTCGATCGACGGCGTGCGCGACGCGTTCCAGGCGATGCTCGACGGGAAACTGAACTGCTCAGTGGAGTGCAACCCGCTGCTTGGGCCGCAGTTGTTCGACACACTAGCGAAACTCCAGAAGGGCGAGGGCGTGCCGCGGTGGATCGAGACGCAGGAAAGTGTTTATGAGCAGTCGCAGGTGACGCCCGAGGTGCTCGCGGCTCGAAAGTACTGAGCCCGTGAACGGCGATCCAATCCAGGACGAACGTACCGATGAACCCGCAGCGTTGCTCGCGTCGAGCGGCTTGGTCGTGGACTATCCCGGCGTGCGTGCGCTCGACAGGGTCGACTTCGCGCTTCGTGCCGGCGAGATTCACGCGCTGATGGGCGAGAACGGCGCGGGCAAGAGCACGCTGGTCAAGGTGTTGAGCGGCCTGCAGCGTCCTGGAGCGGGAGTGATTCGCCTTGTCGGGCTGGAGATTCGACCGGCATCGCCGCGTGAGGCTCAGATCGCGGGAATCTCGACGGTGTATCAGGAAGTGGACGTGCTGTCCCTGATGTCTGTCGCCGACAACATCTGTCTGGGACGGCAGGCGACGCGCTTTGGATTGATCCGGCATGCCGAGATGCGGTGCAGAGCTGAGGCAGCACTGGCGAGACTCGATATGAAGCTCGATGTCGCGCGGTCGCTGGGCGACTATCCGATCGCGATCTGGCAGATGGTGTCGATCGCCCGGGCACTGGACATCGACGCCAAGGTGCTGATTCTCGACGAGCCGACGTCGTCGCTCGATGCGGGCGAGGCGAGAGAGCTGTTCCGCGTGATGCGGCGACTGCGCGAGCAGGGTATGGGCATCGTCTTTGTTTCGCACTTTCTGGAACACGTCTACGAGGTCGCGGATCGGATCAGCGTCCTTCGCAACGGCGCAAAGGTGGGCGTTTGGCGGACGCGCGACCTGCCCAAGGCGTCGCTCATCGAGGCGATGACCGGCCGGACCATTCAACACCAAGAACGCTCGACCCCAACGCAAGCTGGCGACCAAGCCGGCGGTGCGGCCGCGCTGGAGGCTACGGGGGTTGGTCGGCGGCGAGCGATCGCGCCGACCAATCTGCGTGTGCGGGCGGGTGAGTCGGTCGGGCTTGCGGGACTTCTGGGATCGGGCCGCACGGAATTAGCTCGCGTGATGTTCGGTGCGGACGCGGCGGACGAGGGCGTTGTACAAGCGGGCGGTGTGGAACTTCGCCGCGGGTCGATTCAGGATGCGATCGGCCACGGCGTCGCATTCACACCCGAGGATCGCAAGGCCCTGGGACTTATTCTGGAACTCTCGGTCCGGGAGAACATTATTGTTGCTCTGCAGGCCCGACGAGGCCCACTGCGGCCGATCGGCATGGCGGAGCAGCAACGGCTCTCGACGCATTACATCAAGGTGCTGGGAGTTCGCACGCCAAGCGAGGAAACGCCCGTCGGGCGTTTGTCGGGCGGAAATCAGCAGAAAGTGCTGCTGGCCCGGTGGCTCGCGACTAGCCCCAAGGTGCTGATTCTCGACGAGCCGACGCGGGGCATCGACGTCGGCACTCGGGCCGAGATCGAGGTGCTCATCGAGAGCCTGCGAGCGCAGGGGCTCGCGATCATCATCATCAGTTCCGAGCTCGAAGAGCTTGTTCGGATGTGCGATCGGGTCGTCGTGCTTCGAGATCGTCGCGTGGTGGCGGAACTTGGGGGAGACGACGTCAACGAGTCGACAATTCTGGAGATCATCGCCGCGCCTGCCAGCGAGGGGGCGATCGCATGAATGCTTCGCACCGCAGGACGCGATGGGTCGCAAACGTCGCCGTGTGGCCGGTAGTTGGAATGGCGCTGTTGATCCTTGTCAACGTGATGTTCGACACGCTGAGATCCGGCGGGCCCGGATTCTTTGGTCCGGGGGCGTTCCTTCACCTCTCGGTGCGAGGCGGAGTGCCCGCAGGAGCCCTGATAGACGTCCTGAATTACGGGGCGACGTTCATCATCCTGGCGATGGGCATGGCACCGGTGATCGCTGCGCGAGGCGTGGACCTGTCGGTCGGATCGACCATGGCGGTCTCGGGGGCGGTTGCCGCGACGCTGTCGGTTGATGGCCACGCGCCCGCGACTTCAATCGCCGCTGCATTGGGTGTCGCGGCACTCTGTGGCCTTTGGAACGCGATTCTCGTGAGTGTGCTGGGGCTTCAACCCTTCGTGGCGACGCTCGTGCTGATGGTTGCTGGTCGCGGCGTCGCCCAGATGATCACACAGAGCCAGGTCGTGACGTTTCACGACGCGGCGATCGAGTACATCGCACTGGGTCATCCCGCGTGGTTGCCGCTTCCGTTCCCGTTTCTGATTGCGATCATGCTCCTGCTCGCAACGGCGATCGTGATCCGCAAGTCGGCCATAGGCCTCTTGCTCGAAGCGGTCGGCGGCAACCCAGAGGCGTCGCGTCTCGCGGGCGTGCGTTCACAGCTCATCATCGGCGGCACGTATGTGTTCAGCGGCATCTGCGCGGGTGTTGCGGGTCTCATCGCCGCAGCGAACATCAAGGCTGCCGACCCATTCCATGCCGGCCAGAATCTGGAACTCGCGGCCATTTTCGCCGTGGTCGTAGGCGGCACATCGCTCGCGGGCGGGCGGATGAATCTTCTCGGGGCGGCCCTCGGAGGCCTGCTCATGCAGTGCCTCATCACCACGATGTATGCCCGCAACATCGGGACCGATGTCGCGCCGCTCCCCCAAGCCGCGGTGATCCTGGGCGTCTGTGTCGCCGGGTCGCCGCGCGTCCGGCAATGGGCCAGCAGCCGAAGGGCTGCCACATGAGAGGACTCTTCTCATCGCGACAACTGCCCACGCTCACGGCGGGTGTGATTCTCGCCGCCTTGCTCGTCTTCGGCGGCGTCCGCTACGACCACTTCGCGTCACTGGCGAACCTTTCCAATCTCCTGGGCGACTATTCATATGTGGGCATTGCCGCCGTCGGTGCGACGTTCGTCATTCTCTCCGGCGGCATCGACCTCTCCGTTGGCTCGACGGTCGCTTTCACCGCAGTGCTCATGGCCGATCTTGTCGCCAAGGGCTGGCATCCGCTGGCTGCTGCTGCTGTTTGCCTCGTCGTCGGCACAGGTCTGGGCGCGTTCATGGGCTGGCTGATCTGCTTTTTCACGCTCCCGGCGTTCATGGTCACGCTCGCTGGCATGTTTGCGATCCGGGCCGCGTGCTTTCTTGTCCGTGACCAGAGCGTCGGTATCGACCATCCGTTCTTCGCGTGGTGCGCACGCCACCTCGAACTCGACCTGGGCGGCGGGGCTGTGTTGCCGCTGCGGTCGCTGCTGCTGCTCGCGGCCGTCGTCATCGGAACGCTCATCGCCCGCTCGACGGGCTTTGGCCGAAACGTCTACGCGATCGGCGGGCACGAACGCTCGGCCCGCATGATGGGCGTCGCCGTCTTTGCCACGCGGGTCCGCGTCCACGCGCTCGCGGGCTTCTGCTCCTCGCTCGCCGGGCTTGTTTTCACGATGTACAAGCAGGCGGGCGACCCCACCGCGGCTGTCGGCCTCGAACTCACCGCCATCGCGTCGGTCGTCATCGGCGGTACGCTCCTCTCGGGCGGCGTCGGCTCCGTCCACGGCACGCTCCTGGGCGTCCTCATCCTGGGCGTCATTCGCCTCCTCATCGACTTCCAGGGCAACCTCAACGCCGCCTGGACCAGCATCGCCATCGGCCTGTTGCTGCTCGTGTTCATCTGTTTGCAGAAAGTGATGGTGTGGATGGGGATGTGGGCGGCGAGGGTGGGTTAGCTCACAAGCTTCCGAACCAAGCTCTGATTTTCTTCGCCATGAGTAGCCTCCGTTGCTCCAGAAATACGTCGTATTGACCTGACCCAGTTTCCGTTGACTGACTTTCAACCAACTCTACGGTCCTCGAACGCTTCGGGGCTTTGGTAATCCAGGGCGGCGTGCAGCCTCCTTCG
>JAYVUC010000215.1:0-4363 GCA_043788295.1 Phycisphaerales bacterium | reverse complement strand
CGGGATCGTTCCCCGACAGAGCAACAAGTCTTCATACCCATCGGACCGCCCTTCGTTGATCTCCGAACACCAACACCATCGCGGCGGTCGGTGTCTTGGGTTTCAGGACGACCGTTCCATCACCGACGCCCAAGCACCGATCGCCAGAGGAACCGTAACTGCGGTCCGTCGGTGTCCGAAAGTCGTGGGCAAGATCAGGCGATGTCAGTGCGGCGAGCACTGTGCGTGCGACCAGCTCAAAACACAGACCGACTTGCCCTCGGCACCAAGTCAATGGCGCGTCCAGCGGCGGCTCCATTGGGTGTATTTACCTGCTTGAATCGTCTCTGGCCCAGCATGGTCACACGCCTATCCTGCGCTTCCACAGGAGTTTCCATGCCTGCCATCCATCCCTTCCAGGCCATCCAGTTCTCCCGCGGCTCGGGCGATGTCTCCGCATCCGTCGCTCCGCCCTACGACGTGCTCGACGCCAGGAGCAAGGCCGCCCTCCTGCACAAACACCCGCGCAACGTCGTCGCCATCGACCTCCCGCATGTCCCCGCCAAAGAACTCGGCTCCGCCGAAACCTACGCCAAGGCCGGCGACACCTTCCGCCAGTGGCTCGCCGAAGGAGATGGGGGCGGGCTCACGCGCCGCGACAAACCCGCGATCTTCGCCTATCGCCAGACCTTCCAGTTCCGTGGGCGAACACACCTTCGCTGCGGCATGGCCTGCACACTCGACACCGTCCCCTTCGGCCCTGCGCCCGGCGGCGGAATCCTCCCGCACGAAGAAACCTTCAGCGGGCCCAAAGAAGACCGCATGGCCCTCATGGCCGCCACCAAGGCCCAGCTCTCCCCGATCTTCGGCCTCCACCCCGACGAAAAAGGTGTCGCCGCCGCCTTCGTCCGCACGATCATGGCCGCACGGCCCGCCGACATGACAGCCCGCATGGATGCCGACAACGTGCTGCACGAAGTTTGGGCAATCGACGACGCCGAGAAGATCGCCGCATACGCCGCCGCTCTCGCGGGCGAGGACGTCTTCATCGCCGACGGCCACCACCGCTACACCACCGCCCTCAACTACCTCAAAGCCATCGAATCGCAGCACAAGCTTCCGCCCGATCACCCCGCACGCCGCTGCTTGTTCGTCCTCGTCAGCATGTCCGACCCCGGGCTGGTCATCGGCCCCACCCACCGCGTGCTGGGCGGCATGAAGCACTACACCATCGACACCTTCATGCAAGCCTCTCGCGGCCTGCTGCGCTTTGTCCCCGGCCCCGCCGACATCTCCCGCATCGAAGTAGCGATGGCCGCCGACGCGCCCACCGCGATGGACGGCAACTCCGGCAACGTTTTCGGGATCGTGGACTTCCAGACCGGCAAGACCTTCGTCGCGACCCTCGCCCGCCCCGACCCGCTCGCCCCGTTCTTTCCCGGCAAGTCCAAGGCCTGGCGAGAGCTCGACGTTGCCATCATCCAGCACGCCATCGTCGAGAAAATCTGCCAGCCGCTCCTGAACGCGGGCCAACCCGTCAAGTGGGCCTTCCCGCACTCCGTCGACGAAGTCATCGAGATTGGCAAGGGCACCGAAACCGGCGCGGGCGGCGGCTCAGGCTTCGCCCAACTGGCCATCATCGTCCGCCCGACGCCCCTCGCCTCCGTCCGCGCCGTCAGCCGCGCGAACGAGCTCATGCCCCAAAAGTCAACCTTCTTCTACCCCAAACTCGCCACCGGCCTCTTCCTCAACTGCCTGGAGTGATCCAGCCTTTGGTGGCCCGGCACTCCGTGCCGGTCTTCGTCTGTCGGTTCTCCGAACCGACCTCCCCTCCCACCTCACCCCAGCCGATTCGGTACCTCTCGCCCCTCCAAAATCGCCCGCACATTCTCCTCCACCATCCGCACCATCAGCCCCCGGCTCTTGCGGTTCGCGCTCCCGATGTGCGGCGTCAACACCACATTGTCCAGTGCCAGCAAATCCGCGTGCACCTCGGGCTCCTTCTCATACACATCAAGCCCCGCCCCCCAGATCCGCCCCGCACGCAGATGCGCCGCCAGTGCCGTCTCATCCACCACCGGCCCACGCGATGTGTTCACCAAGATCGCATCCGGCCTCATCAACCCAAGCGTCCGCTCATTCATCAAGTGCCGCGTCTCGGGCGTCAAGGGTGTGTGAATGCTCACGATGTCCGCCGCCGCCAGCCCCTCATCAAGCTCAACGCGCCGACCCGAAAGCGGCGGCAGCTCAAAGTCCGGATGCCTCGACCGTGCCGTGTACAGCACCCGCATCCCCCACCCGATCGACCGCATTGCCGTCGCGTACCCGATCCGCCCCGCGCCCACGATCAGGAGTGTGCGCCCCGTCAGCTCGAGCCCCACATGCGCCGCCATCGCCAGGTGTCCGCCGGCCGGATACTCCGGGCTCCGCGCGAACCGGTCCTCCTGCGGAATCCGCCGGGCGACCGCCATGATGAGTGCAAACGCAAGGTCGGCGGTCCCGTCGGTCACCGCGTCGGGCGTGTTGGTCACCACCACGCCCCGCCTCACGCATGCCGCCTTGTCGATGTTGTCGGTCCCCACCGCGATCTGGCAGAGCCCTCGAAGCCCCGCCCCCGCCGCGTCCAGGAACTCGTCATCCACCTTATCCGTATACATGGTGACCACCACCGTCGCCCCGCGAACACGATTCAGCAACTCCCCCCGCAGCGGCATGGCGTCCCCCGCCGTCCTGACGACCGCCCCGGGCACGTCCAGCGCTCCGGGGATACTTCGGGTGAGCACGACAATCGGCGCAGCGGGCGGCTGGGTCATGCACATAGGGTAGTGCGACCATGCGGCTCCTCACCTGGAACATCCTGCACGGCGGGGGCCCGCGTCGCATCCCCGAGATCGCCCTCGCCATCCTGGGTCAGAACCCCGACGCCGTCGTCCTCACCGAGTTCCGTCCCGGTCGAGGTGGCCAGCTCCGTGCGGTCCTCGCCGATCACGGCCTTTGCCATCAAATCGCGTCGGTCACCCCCGAACGTGCCAATGGCCTGCTGATCGCCGCCCGATTCCCGCTCGATAGGCTCGAAATCGCCCCGCCAACGCAACAGCTTGCCCCCAAATGGCTTGCGGTTGAGATGGCCATGCCCGCAGGAAGAGTTCCGCTCCTCGCCGTCCACATCCCCGACGATTCCCGCCCAACTGCCAAGGCCATCTTCTGGCGGCGCGTCGTCGAGGTGGCCAAGGAATGGGCCCGACGCCACGCTGTCATTGCCGGCGACCTCAACACAGGCCGCCACCGCATCGACGAAACCGGCACGACCTTCGGATGCACCACCGCGATGGGCGAGCTGTGGACCGTCGGCTTCCGCGACGCCTACCGCCAATGCCACCCAGGCGGCCGCGAGACTTCGTGGACCTCGCACGAGGATCACGGCTTCCGCGTGGACGCCGTGTGGGCCTCGCCTTCGCTCGCGCCAACAGTGATTTCGGCGACGTATTCGCAGGCAGTGCGGATCGCAAAGACGTCGGATCATGCGATGCTCGTCGTCGAATGGGGCGATTTTTGCACGAATTTTGACTCCCAGAGCAAAAATCCTGTGGAAAACTGCCAAAAAACGCTCTTCTGAGTTGCAAAGCAATGAAATAGCGGCTGAAATAGAGTGGTCGCGGGGAGGATTCCCGCGCAATGTGTCGCACACCATGGATTCTGGAGACTCAACGATGGCGAAAAAAGCTTCTAAACCCGCCCCCAAGAAGGCTGCCCCCAAGGCTGCCGCCCCGGCCAAGCCCCCGAAGATCACCGCGTCGGCCAAGCCCCGCAAGAAGAGCGAGCTCTTCACGATCCTCGCCGAGAACAACGGCGTCGCCCGCAAGCAGGTCGCCGGCATCTTCGAGACCCTCGCCGGCGTCATGGCCGTCGACCTCGCCAAGCCCGCGAAGGACAAGCCCAAGATGTTCGTGGTCCCCGGCCTCATGAAGGTTGTGAGCCGCTACAAGCCCGCCACCCCCGAGCGCAAGGGCATCGACCCCTTCACTAAGACCGAGAAGGTCTTCAAGGCCAAGCCCGCCAGCACCAGCGTCAAGATCCGCGCTCTCAAGGCCCTTAAGGCCATGGTTTGAGCGCACTGGTCTGAGCCGTCACACGTTGACGCACGAGAACTCGATCGACAAAGGCCCCGGCAACGGGGCCTTTGTCCTTTTTGCTTCTTTCCTCACGAACCCCGAATACCGCCACGCCCACCTTCACGTTCCCGCCGCGAGCGACCGTTCCCCGTCCCCCCAGCCCCCTCAACCTTTGACCTGCCTGCTTACCCTGAGCCACTCCGAGTGAGAGGGGTTCATTCTATTGGTCTTGACCCCATCTTCGGTCCAGGTCGGATGAGAGCCGAGGGCTT
>JAYVUC010000214.1:0-16808 GCA_043788295.1 Phycisphaerales bacterium | reverse complement strand
ATCTGCTCGACGCCGGAGCTCAGGCCTGGCAGCAACTCACCCCCGAGACCATCCGCTCGGTCTGCGGCTGCCCATATCTCACGCCTGCGATAGAGGGATAATCCGTATGATTCGGCATCGAGGTCGTGACCAGAGATCGGGCCGTGTCCGCAGCCGTGCGGACCGGCCTCTTTCTTTGGCGTCTGGAAAGGTTCTAATTACAGGGGAGGCTGAAGGCCGCGATGAAGTCGTCGTAATCGAAGAAGTCGATGGCGGTGTCGCCGTTGAAGTCGGCGGTTGTTCCAGGGGGACAGACCGTTCCCTCGAAGCACAGAATAAAGTCGTCGTAGTCGAAGAAATCGACGACGCCATCCTGGTTGAAGTCGGCCGGGCAGAACGTGGCGGGGATGGTGCCGCGAAGACCGACATAGACGGAGCAGTACGGAACAACCGGATTGGAGTTTGGGTTGTATCCGCCGAAGGACCAGCGGCCCTTGAACGAGAGCTTGGCACCGGTGGTCTCGTCGACACTGTTGTACCAGTCGATCTCATCAAGCACGCCAGTTGAATGTGGGAGCTGGGTGCCGCCCGCGTTTCCAGGAAGCGAGAGCAGTGGCCCGCAGACGCCCTTGGGGGTGGTGTTCTGGACCATTCGCACGCCGATGCCGATGTCGGCGAGCCCGTCGCCGTCAAGGTCGTGGCCCGTGCCCGCGGTAAGATCGCCCAGAATGAACGGGGTGATCCCGTCGATGGTGGCTGTGTAGCCCGTGGCGTTAAAATCGAAGAGATTGATGTCGCCAGGGATGTCGTCAACTTGAACGGCACCAACATAGGTCGCGCCCGCAGAATTGTTTCGATTGTCGTTGTCATAGAACCAGTACTGGATGGAAAGACCCGTGATGCCCGCGCTCAAAGGGTCGGCGATTCCTCCCATGATGGCGTAACCGATGTCGATCGAATCGACGCTGGCACCAAAGGCGATGTCGCCGCAGGACTCGACCATGGATCCGTAGGTCGCTCTGCCAGCCGAATGCGTGCGGCCGTCGACCGAGTAGTACATCGAGAAGGGCGTGGAGCTGTTGGCCCAGATCATGGCGCTGCGGTCGGTGACGGGAAAGAAAACGCGCTCGCCGGTGGTGAGATTGATGTACAGGTGGCCAGCGTAGTTCATCGGGCGCACGTCGGATGCGGATTCGACCGCGGGCTCATCGGCGAGCGCGATGCCCGAGATGCCGGCAGTCAGGATGAGACAGGCAATGCGTTTCAATCGGGAACTCCTGCCAGGCACTTTGGGCCGGCCCTACCAAGTACGCCGCGTGGTCGATTGCGAACAAAGCACGACCAGTTGTGGATCGCGTGCGCTCGGGCGCACTGACCACGCCCAGAACATACTTCACAAACGCCCGTAAAGCAAGGCTCTTGCACAACTCCAGTGCGCTGCGGGCATTATTTCCGGCCTGGGCCGCTGCTCAGGAGAGCCCGCGATGGGTGCGTGCCGACTTCATCGCATCCAAGAACTGATCGAAAAGGTAGCCCGCATCGTGCGGGCCCGGCGAGGCCTCGGGGTGATACTGGACCGAGAATACGGGCCGGTCCTTGAGCCGGAAGCCCGCAAGGGTGCCGTCGTTGAGGTGGACGTGGGTTGCGACGCCCCCCGAAGCCTCGATCGATTCGGCATCGACCGCGAAGCCGTGGTTCTGGCTCGTGATCTCGACGCGGTCGCGGTCGTGGTTGAAGATGGGCTGATTGATGCCGCGGTGTCCGAACCTGAGCTTATAGGTCTTTGCGCCGGCGGCAAGGGCCAGGAGCTGGTGGCCGAGGCAGATGCCGAACATCGGAATCGGCTTTGCAGCGGGGGCGATGAGGGAGCGAAGAGTGGCGATGGTTTGTTCAACGGCCGCCGGGTCGCCCGGGCCGTTGGAGATGAAGACGCCGTCGATCTCGCCGGCGTCGAAGAGTCGCGTGATTTCCGATGGCTGGATGTCGTGGGGCACGAGCGTGACCTTGCAGCCTCGCTCGGTGAGGTTACGCAGGATGTTCTCCTTGGCACCGCAATCCAGGGCGAGCACGCGGAACTCCGTGTCGCCGGTCGGGGTGTGAACAGAGGCGGGAGCCCACTCGCCCAGATCACCGGTCCACGACGAACGGCTCGCGGAGCCGACGAGCGGCACAAGATTCTGGCCGGCCATCGAGGGTGCATCCTTGGCTTGGGCGACGAGGTCGGAGTCGGTGAGATCGGCGCGGTCGGTGAGGAGGGCCTGCATGGAGCCACCCGAGCGGAGGGAGCGGGTGATGGCGCGTGTGTCGACACCCTCGATGCCCAGCACGCCGTAGCGTGTGAGATAGGATGAGAGGTCTGAATCGGCACGGAAGTTGGAATACCGACGCGTGAGCTCGCGGACGACCAGGCCCGCGACCTGCACCTTGGGCGACTCGGCGTCCTGCGGATTCGTGCCGGTGTTCCCGATGAGGGGGAATGTTTGGACGAGAATCTGGCCCGTGTACGAAGGATCGGTCAAAGATTCCTGATATCCACACACTGCGGTGTTGAACACGATCTCCGCGCGGGAGACAATGCCCCGGCCGAAAGCGCCGAAGGCGCGGCCGGCATAGACGGACCCATCGGCCAGGGCGAGCCGGGCCAAAGGACGGCTGGTGGGTGTGGGCGTTGCGGGACAGACATCCGAACGCGAGGGGGGCTTGGTGGACATCGGAGCAGAGTTTAGGCGTGAGTGAGCTGCTGCCATTTGCCGGTGCAGAAGATTTGCGACAAAAAAAAGTCGTGCGGTATGCCCGTGTCGTGGTCGAGCGGGGCATCGACGAGCTGGGCGGGACCGAGGGGCTCACCTACGGGTCGCAGTGGGCCGACATCGAGGTAGGCGAGCGGGTCCTGGTGCCCCTGGGACGCGGGAACAAGTCGGCCGGGGGGCTTGTGATTGCCGTGGGAGGTGAGGAGCTGCTGGTGGGCTTTGCCGCGTCGAAGATCAAGCCGATTCTGGAGCGCACGGGCGCGAGGCTTCCTCAGACGCTCATCGAGCTTGCGAAATGGCTTGCGGCGTACACAATCTCGCCGCTTGGGCTCGTGCTTTCCACCATGATGCCCGCGGCCGTGAAGCAGGGGATCGGGCGACGGGTTCAGACGCGGGTGACGCCAGTGGTATTGTCGCTCGAGCAGATCGGGACACTTACGCCGCAACTGCACAGGGCGTATGAGGCGGTGATGGCGGTGGGGGCTGCCGAGTTTCCCATGCTGCAGGCGAATCTCAGTTCGAGGCTCGTGGAGTCGGTGGGTCCGACGGCTGCGCGGCTCGTGAAGCGATTGTTGAAACTCGGCTATGTGAAGGGTGAGGAGAGCAGCGTGGTGCGGGCCCATGGAGCGGCGGCCGACGAACCACCGGACGTGAGAGGCCGCCGCGGGATCGTTCCGACGCTCACGCCCGCGCAGTATGTGACATCGACGGGTATCGCCGCGAGTCTGGGACGGTTCGGCGTTCATCTGCTTCGTGGCGTGACGGGGTCGGGCAAGACCGAGGTGTATCTGAAGGTGGTCGATGAGGTGCTGTCGCGGGGCCAGAGCGTGATCATCCTCGTGCCGGAGATTTCGCTCACGCCGCAGACAGAGACGTGGTTTCGGGCGAGGCTTGGCCCGCGTGAGGCGGGGATCGCGGTTCTCCACTCGGGGCTCTCGGGATCGCAGCGGCACGCCGAGTGGGATCGGGTTGCTCGCGGCGCGGCGCGGGTGGTGATCGGGCCTCGGTCGGCGGTGTTTGCGCCAGCAGCCAGGTTGGGGTTGATCGTTGTTGATGAAGAGCACGACCACAGCTACAAACACGAGCAGTTGCCGCGATACAACGCACGCGACGTCGCGGTGAAACGCGGGCAGCTCGAAACCTGCACGGTCCTGCTCTGTTCGGCGACTCCCTCGCTCGAAAGCTGGTGGAACGCGAGCGGGCAGGCGCCCAGGTACACACTTTGGCAGCTCACCGAGCGGGTCGCGGTCGCCGGCGGCAGCGGGCGCATGCCCAAGGTTCATGTCGTAGACCTGGCGCAGGAGCGGCGAAACCTAGCCGCTCAGGGGCACGACCCGTGGCGGCGGATGATCGGGCCGACGCTGCTGCAATGCCTGCGAGAGACGCTCGACGCGGGCGGGCAGGCGATCATGCTGCTGAACCGCCGCGGATACGCGGGGCATCTGTGCTGCGCGAGCGTGGCGTGCGGGTGGATGATGCGGTGCGAGCAGTGTGACGCGGGCATGGTCTTTCACAAAGATGCCGCACTACCCAAGGGCGGCTTGGTGCGGTGCCACCATTGCCTGGCGGAACAGTTGCTCCCGCGGAACTGCCCGGTGTGCAACAAGACGGTGCAGCTCGCGGGGCATGGCACGCAGCGGCTTGAGGAAGAGCTTTCGTCGCTTCTGGGCGCATCGCACGGGCTGGCCGAAGGCTTGACGATGCTGCGCGTCGATGGCGACACGATGACGACGGGGGCGAGCTATGCGGCGGCCCTCTCGCGATTCGGCAATGGGTCGGTGCGGGTGCTGCTGGGCACGCAGATGATCGCCAAGGGGCTCGACTATCCCAACGTGCGGCTCGTGGGTGTTGTGAACGCGGACACCGCGCTGAACATTCCCGACTTTCGCGCGACCGAACGGACCTTTCAGCTTGTGAGCCAGGTGGCTGGGCGTGCGGGGCGAGGCGAGCATGCCGGGCTCGTGATCGTTCAGACAAGTTCGCCCCAGAGCCCGGCGATCGTGCATGCGGCGTCGCACGATTATGTGGCGTTCACGACCGAGGAACTCTCACAGCGGGTGCGATTCCGCCTGCCGCCGGCGACGCGCATGGCGCGGATTGTGTGCCGTGAGCTTGACGAGGGCGAGGCGAGAGGGAGAGCGGGCGAGCTTGCGAGGGAACTGCGCAAGCACGCGGGGCTTGTGGTGGAGGGGCCCGCGCCGGCGGCGATCTCGCGCATCGCGAACTACTTCCGATTCTCAATCGAGCTCTTCGCGGACTCGGCGGCGACACTTCAGCGGGCGTTGACGAGCCTGCGAGCGGCGAATCTGCTCAAGAGCGACAGCCGAACCGCGGTGGATGTTGACCCGCAGTCGCTGATGTGAAGGCAGAAGGCAGATTGAACGCAGAGGCGCGGAGAAAGACAGGGATGAATTGTGAGAGGAATAAACACAAATCGACCATCTCCGTTGCATTTCTTCCTCTGCGTTTCTGCGTCCTCTGCGTTCAATAGGCTTTGAGGCGTGCGGTCCACCATTCGTGGAGTGATGAGGCGTCTGATGTGGTGAGGTTGAAGGCAGCGATCGACTCGCGGGCGAACTGGTGGAGCAATGTCGTTGCTTGGGTCTGTGAGCAGTGCCCGAGCGACTGGAGCGTGGTGGCCGCAGCTTGCCAGCGGGCATTTGAGGCACCGCAGGGGGGCAGGGGGAGCCGGACAAGCTGCCTGGCACTGAGCTTGATCGCGCCGGGGCTCAGGGCGGCTCCGCCGTAGTCGCGTGCGGCGATGGCGGCAGCGACGGGCGACATGATGGCGGCGGCGACAAGCCAGATCATCGCGGGGTCACGCGGTGTGACGGTGATGATGGGCGTGACAGGGAGCCACTCGCCCCGCGCGTCGACGACGCCCTCGATGACGCGCGTTTGCGTCGCGACAAGAACTTTGGGAACCAGTCGCGTCGCCGCCCAGCGGCGCATGTCGGGTGAGAGGCTGCGGAGATCGGCTCGGGGTGCGAGATGCTTCGACTTGAGGAGCCGAGTGTGGACAAGCCCCCACAGGCAGCGTCCGGGCTCGATCATCGCGGTGGTGATGAGCTTTGGGTGCTTGCGGTCGTCGCGCTGAGCCTTTGGCGAGAGCGAGGCGTGCTCGACGATGTGCCCGGCGAGGCCGTAGTACTGATCGCGGAAATCGGCGGTGGCGGTGGCGATGTCGGCGATCGTGCCACCTTGCGCGAGGGCGGGTATTTCAGGTACGCCCCACGCGGCGGCGGCGAGCGGCGACCAGGTGGGCATCGCGGCGAGCTGGGCCTGCGAGATGTGCGACGAAGGCAGCGGCGAGGCGTCGATGCCAAGCGATCGTGCGATTGGAGAAGAAATCGAGGAACCGCTGCGAAGCTCGAATGTGGGAGCACAGGTGTGGACGCTCGCGTCGAAGTGGTGCCCGCCGGAGACCCAGAGAGCGCGAAGGGCTGCGATGCGCGAGAGCTCGCGGCGGATCGGTCCCGCGTCCCGCGAGGCAAGGATTGATTGTGGCAGCACAAGGGCGACGCGGCCACCCGGTCGTGTGAGCCTTGCGGCGAGCAGCAGGAACGCGGCGGCGGTGTCGGCGTACCCCTTGGCGAGGTCGCCCGACCACCGCGCGATCACGGCAGCCAGAGCACGCGAACTCGCCGTGGCGGATTGCAATTGGTTGAGATAGGGCGGGTTGCCGATGATCACGTCGAAGCCGCCTGACGTGGTGTTGAGGACATCGGCAAACTCGATGGGCCAGTGAAAGGCGTGCGGAGGCTTGTTTCCCGGGACTTTGAGTGCGGCGTTCGCGCGAACTCTGCTTCGCAGCGGTGAATCCACGGGGATCGTGAGAAGCGCGTTCCCGCAGCGAATGTGCGAGCGGAGCTGACGGCGCGTTCGAGCATCCCCGCCAGATTCGGCGAGGAGGGATTTCAGGCAGTGTGCGACCGCTTTGGGGTCGAGATCAACGCCATAGATACAGACGCTCGCAACCTCCCGCAGGGCGTGGGCGATCGTGCAGCGCTTTGCGTGTGCGAGCGCGGCGGCGATGCGCCTGGCGGCGGGGATCAGGAAGTTTCCGACACCGCAGGAGGGATCGCAGACGCGAAGGGTGAGGAGATTGCGTGCGGTGTGCGCGGGGTCGCGTGCGGCGTGCTCGATGACGGGATTGAGTGCGGTATCGAGGAGATGCTCGACGATCGGCGCGGGCGTGTAGTAGGAGCCGCCCGCTTTGCGGCGCGAGATGCCGCCCGGGCCCCCAGCGGCTGCAAGGTCGGACTGGTGTTTCGTGCCGACGATTTCGTGGCGGGCGGGCATGCGTGAGAGCAGTGTACCGGTTCCAATGTGCGCGAAAGAAAAGACCCGCACCAATTGGCGCGGGTCCTGGGTGCTGACGTGAAATCAGGATCAGGCTTGTTCGCCGACCTGCCAGCGGCGGAAGGCGATGAGCCTCGCGCCGGGGCCCACGATGTCCTTGACCTTCTTGGTCGGGTCCATCACGAAGGGCTGCTCGAGAAGAGCGATCTCCTCGAAGAACTTGCGCATGCCGCCCTCGACCATCTTCTCGGCGATCTCCTTGGGCTTGCCCGACTCGATCGCCTGCTCGACGCGGAACTTGCGTTCCTTCTCGACGATCGCGGCGGGAACCTCGGTGGCGGAAAGACCAGCCGGACGCGGCACAGCGGCGACGACGTGCATGCAGATCTGGCGGAGCACTTCAACGGTGACGTCGCCCTCGGCCTGAACCAAGGAGCCGGTCTTGCCGTCGTGGTGAACATACGCGCCCCAGGTGGTCTTGCTGCCAGCGGCGAGCTTTTCGGCCCGTGCCAGCGAGCAGTTTTCACCCGTTGACATGCAAAGCTCGTCGATCGGGGCCTTGATTGCCGGGGTGATCGCGACGATGCCAGCGGGGGCATCGGCGACGAGCGCGGCGACCTTGGCGACCATCGCGACAAACTGATCGTTCTTGGCGGTGAAGTCGGTCTCGGCCCGGACCTCGACAATCCCCGCGACCGAGTTGTCGGACTTGACGTGGATACCGATGCGGCCCTCGCCCGCGGCGCGGTCGAGCCGTGTCTCCATCTTGCCCTTGAGCTGCTTGCGGAGAATCTCCTCGGCCTTGTCGAGGTTGCCGCCCCCCTCGACCATGGCGGCCTTGCAGGCCATCATGGAAAGCCCGGTGCGGTTGCGAAGGATCATCACGTCTTTGGCATTGATCTCGGCCATGGTTGGCTCCAGATTGAAAGTGCGGTGGGTGGAGGCTGTCAGAACCAGCCGCGTCTCGCGAAAGTCGCGGCGCGGGTTGAATCACGGTACGGGAACGGACGGATCAGGCCTTGGCGGGTTCGGCGGCGGGGGCCGGGGCGTCGCTGTCATCCTTGCGGAACTGGCTCCGTGAGCTGCGGCGGCCACGATCGCCAGCGGTACCCGAGCCTTCGGCTCCGGGGCCCGAGGAGGACGTGCCGGAGGTGACCGGGCCCGAGGGCGCGATGCCCTTGCTCAGCTCGGCCTCGGTCTTGCCTTCGGCGATCGCAAGGCACAGCTCGCGGATGATCACGTCGATCGACCGCATGCTGTCGTCGTTACCCGGAATAGCGATATCTGCGAACTCCGGATCGCCATCGGTGTCGATGAGGCAGACGGTGGTGATGCCCAGCTTGCGGGCCTCGCGCAGGGCGGTGACCTCGTGCTTGACATCGACGACGACCATCACGCCCGGGAGCTTGTCCATCTTGCGCAGGCCATCGAGGTTGCGCTTGATCTTCATCATCTCGCGCTTGAGCTGGCTCTCCATCTTCTTTGAATAGCTGGCGAAGTTGTCGTTGGCCTGGATGGCTTCGAGCTCTTCGAGGCGACGCAGGCGGCTTCGAATCGTGCGGAAGTTGGTTAGCGTGCCGCCCAGCCAGCGCTCGGTGACGTAGTGCATCTTCACGTCGGGGACACGCGTCTCGATGACGGTCTTGGCCTGACGCTTGGTGCCAACGAAGCAGACGTCCTTGCCGCCCGCGACAGTCTTGGCGATGAACTTCTTGGCGAGCAGGAGGCCCTTGAGGGTCTCCTTGATGTCGATGATGTGGATGCCGTTGCGCTTGCCGTAGATGTACGGGCCCATGCGCGGGTTCCAGTTGCTGGCCCGCTGGCCGAAGTGGATACCGGCTTCGATGAGGTCTTGAACGAGCTGATTCGCCATGGGAAACCAAACCTTTCGTGCAGCGACACCGGCGGGAGGGCCGACCGGCCGCGTTCCCTTCGACACGCGAAGAAAACATCACCAGTCCCGCGCAAGGGCGCTTCAGGGTGACACTCCGACACTCGGAGGTCGTTTGAACACATGAGGCGGCAACCACCAGTCGCCGAAACTCGCCCGGTCGAACGGCCCGTGACCAAGCGGCCAAGTGTAGGGAGGTGGTAGGCTGGGGGCAATTGATGGGGGAAGGTCGAAAACGGAGCCGCGAGCGTGAGCGAGCAAGGTGAGGTCGAATCCCCGGCGCGTACCGAAGGCGGAGTCACAATTCAAGCACGTCGTTTGACATTCAGGGTTTCGTCCGGTTTCTTACGGAAGCCGACCGCATGGATGAGGTTGGCAGGAGGGTCCGATGGCGCAGGGAGCGGATACCGCAGAATCGTTCCATCAGAAGGCAAGGGCCCGCCTTCACCGCTCGCAGCATGGTCCTACGATGGGCACTTGACGCCAAACCTGTTTTGGGATACTCTCAGGCCATGCAATCCACTTCCCTCCTGTTTGCGGAAAAAACGACGAACGGCAAGCCACGCCGGGTCGCTGGCGGCATTGCGACATCGGACGTGGTGTTGAGCGCCCACCTTTCGGGCAACGCCGACGTGTTCCCGCAAGTACTCGCCCTTCACGTCCCGAAGGGTGCGACTGTCGCCGACGTGACCTGGGGTAAGGGCGTTTTCTGGCAGAACGTGCCGCATTCGGCGTACAAACTGCTTGCCTCGGACATGAAGACCGGCACCGACTGCCGGAATCTGCCCTACGAACCTGGCAGCATCGACGCGGTTGTGCTTGACCCGCCATACATGGAGGGGCTCTTCCGCAAGTCCAAGGGCCACATGGCGGGCGGCGGCAGTCACGCGGCGTTCCGCGAGAACTACAGCAATGGTGAAGCGACCGCCGAAGGCGGGCAGAAGTGGCACGGGGCGGTCACGGACCTGTATTTCAAGGCCGGCAGGGAAGCCCATCGCGTGCTGCGCGAAGAGGGCGTGCTGATCGTGAAGTGCCAGGACGAGGTGAGCGCGAACAGGCAATGCCTGACGCACGTCGAGATCATCAACGAGTTCGAGACCTACGGCTTCTACTGCAAAGACCTGTTCGTAGTCATGCGGACCAACCGCCCGGTGGTCGCCCGGCTCCTCAAGCAGGAGCACGCGCGAAAGAACCACTCCTACTTCTTGGTGTTCATCAAGACCGCGAAGAAGAAGTACCGCCCGAAGGCTTCGACCGTTCGAGGTACAACCGTTCCGCGAGGGAGAACGGGTCGGAAACAAACGGCGGCTCGGGCGGCCAAGTGACCGGCACGAGCGACGCAATGAGTTGATCGCGTTGTGCCTGGGTGTACTTCTTGAACGTGGACTTCGGGAGGTCTCGGTTCAGGGCGAACGCGAAGTTCCACTTGTTCTCAAAGGCGAAGCAGTTGACCGCCAGGATGTCAAACTCGCCCCGAAGGAGGAGCGTCGTGTTCAGCTTCTTTCCACCACGGAGCTTCACGTCACGCCGATCCGAGGCATCGACCTGTGCCCGCCCGGACCAGCGCCCATCCACCTGCCGAATCAGGTTCGTCTGGAGCGACTTGACCTCTATCGAGAACTCCATGCCCTTGTAGATAATGACCCGATCGCTCTTGCGGGACCGGTCGTGGTCGTCGTGCTTCTTCGAGCTGGAAATGTGCGGGTGCGTTTCTACCAGTTCCCGAAACTTGTGCTCTGCCACGTACCCAGCATGATCCCGCGCAGGCTGGGATTGTCGTTGACAAGGTCGGTCAACTGGCGGGCGGTGATGCCCCAACGTTCAAGAATCGTCGCGGAATGAATCTCCGGCGGCGCGATCTTCGCGGGGTCTGGCGGGATCGGGTCACTTGAGCTTTTTGATGAACCGGGCGGGTTGGAATCCGAGGGCATCCGCGACCTCTAGAAACTCGACTAAGTCCAACCGCCGTTCCCCCCGCTCGTACTTCGAGACGAAGGACTGCGGTCGAGACAGCTTGGCCGCCAGTTCCACCTGTGTCAGCCCCGCCTCCTGCCGCGCCTCCACGAGGAGCGTCTTGAGGGTCTGGTACCGGGTTGTGAACACGGATTTCTTGGCCAAAGCGTCGTCTCGTCCGTCGAGTTGCAGCCACATCGTTAGCCCGTAATGGGATAAGCCCAACTTGGGTTATTGATTACTGAGCGTGCGACCCCTTTGGCGTATTGCTGCTCGGCGGTACAGGGTTTGTTCGCCTACAACTTGGCATGGGTAGCACGCCGACGTTTCGCAACCAAAAACCCTTCCAAGTCGTCAGCCCCTTCTCCCCCACGGGCGATCAGCCCACGGCCATTGCCAAGTTGACGGCCGACCTCAGGGCCGGGGCTCGGGCAGTCACGCTCTTGGGGGCGACGGGGACGGGCAAGACGTTCACGATGGCGAATGTGATCGCCAACCTGGGCAAGCCCACGCTGATCATCAGCCACAACAAGACACTGGCCGCCCAGTTGTATGAGGAACTCAAGGAGTTCTTCCCGCACAACAGCGTCAACTATTTCGTGAGCTACTACGACTACTACCAGCCCGAGGCGTACATCCCCGCGCGCGACATCTACATCGAGAAGGACTCCTCGCGGAACGACGACCTCGACGCCCTGCGACTTGCGGCGACGAGCAACATCCTCTCCCGCCGCGACACCGTCGTCGTCGCGAGTGTGTCGTGCATCTTCGGCCTGGGTTCCCCCGAGGCGTATGGCAACAAGCTGCTGGCGATGACCAAAGGTTCGCGGATCGACCGGCGAGACTTCCTGCTCGCGCTCAACTCGATGCAGTACCAGCGAACCGACATCGAGTTCAAGCGGGCACAGTTCCGCGTTCGGGGCGACGCCATCGAGATATGGCCCGCCTACGAGAAGTTCGCGGTTCGCGTCGAGCTTTTCGGCGACGAGATCGACAAGATCGATCTTGTGAACCCAATCAGCGGCGAGGTGCTGGCCGAGGAGACACAGTTCTTCCTCTTCCCCGCGGTCCACTACGTGATGCCCGAGGAACAGTTGCAGGACGCCCTGCGACAGATCCGCGAGGAACTTGAGAAGCGCGTCGTCGAGCTGCGGTCGCAGGGGAAACTCCTCGAAGCCCAGCGGCTCCTCTCTCGCACGAAGTACGACATGGAGCTGATCGAAGAGGTGGGTGTCTGCCCTGGGATCGAGAATTATTCGCGGTTCATGGATGGCCGAATGCCGGGCGAGAAGCCGTTTTGCCTGATGGACTACTTTGACTTTGCGCCGCCTGCCGACAGTGCCCGCAGCACAAGCGAGGGTGGGCGCGGCGTCACCGGCACACGAGTCGAAACCCTTGCTTGCGTTTCGGGCTCTGAAAGGCCCAACTTCCGCGACTGGCTCCTCATCATCGACGAATCGCACGTCATGCTGCCGCAGGTGCGGGCGATGTTCAACGGCGACAAGGCTCGCAAGACAATCCTTGTCGAGCACGGGTTTCGCCTGCCGTCCGCGCTCGACAACCGCCCGCTACGGTTCGAGGAGTTTGAGTCGATCGTGCCGCAGATCATGTTTGTGTCGGCGACGCCCGGTCCGTATGAGCTGGCACGGTGCGGGGGTGAGGTGGCCGAACAGGTCATTCGTCCGACGGGCCTCCTCGATCCGATCGTGGTGGTGAAGCCCGCGACGGGGCAGGTGCCTGATTTGCTCGTCCAGTGCCAGGAGCGTGTGGCGAGCGGCGAGCGCGTGCTGGTGATCGCGCTGACGAAGAAGCTCTGCGAAGATCTGGCGACGTATCTGGCCGAGAAGGGCATCCGCGTGCGATACCTGCACAGCGAGATCGAGACGCTCGAGCGCATCGAGATTCTGTCGGACCTTCGCCGCGGCGACTACGACGTGCTCGTGGGCGTGAACCTGCTGCGAGAAGGGCTCGATTTGCCCGAGGTGTCGCTCGTGTGCATCCTTGACGCGGATAAGGAAGGGTTCTTGCGGTCGCCTACGAGCCTGATCCAGCAGATGGGCCGGGCGGCACGAAACGTCAATGCCCTGGTCATCATGTACGCGGACAAGATGACCCCGGCGATGCAGGCGGCGATCGAGGAGACCGAACGCCGCCGCGTGAAACAGAACGCGTACAACGAGGCGAACGGCATCACGCCCCAGACAATCATCAAGGCGCTGCGCCGCGGCATGGAAACGTCGCTCAAAGCCCGCAAGACGGCACGCGAAGCGGTGGGGGCCAGGGAAGAGACCTTCGAGATCGATCAACTTGTGCAGGAAGCGACGGGCGAGATGCTGGCGGCGGCCGAGAAGATGGAGTTCGAGAAGGCTGGCGCGCTCCGCGACCAGATCAAGCAGCTCAGGACCATGAAGTGCGAGGCCACAGCCGCAGGCAAGGCGACGACAGCGAAAAAGAGCGATGTCTCGGGTGACCGCAAGTCGGGCCCGAAGAAAAAGGCCGGAATGCCGGGCGTCCGCACGGTCAAACGCGGGAAGAAGCGCGGAGGCTGACGAAGGGACGCGGGATCAGACGGGCTCGGGCAGCCTGATCGCCGCGAGATACCGCCGGGCACGCGAGGTCTGGTCGCGCGGATCGATCTGCGACCCGTCGGCCCGGTACTTGATGATGCGCCCGACCTTGGCGAGCTTGGCCAGGGCCTGGTTGATGCTCGACCGGATGCTGGACTCGGCCGCGTCGGTCTTGTACCCAACGTCTCCAAGGGCTTCGGCGATTTCTTCGGTCGTCATTGGCTCGGCATAGCGCGAGAGCGTCCATATCTTGATGATCGCCTCGGCGAGATTCTTGGGCTCGCCCGTCGTCGACGACTTGGCGAAACTGGCCACCTTTGCGCCCGAGGAATTGACCTTGCTCACTCCGCCCGAGAATTGCTTGCCCAGAAAGCCGTCGAACTTGCTGATCTTCTTGCGGTGTTGCGAGACAAGCTGCTCGGCGTAGTTGTGGATCGAATTGATTCTGGTCAAGACCTCTCTGGCGACGGCCTCGTACGCTCTCTTGGCCTCGTACTCGCGATCGCGCTCGCTATCCATCCAGGCCGACACCTTCTCGAGCTGCTCGGAGATTTCCACGAGCGAAAGCTCGCTCACGGTACGTGAGGTGTCGAATGGAAGACTTTGATTGACAGGGGAACCGCTCATCTCATAAATCCTTTGTGTGTGACACTCACCGTTGCCTCGTGGCGAACCGGCACGCCCACGCGCTTGGGGTCGGGTCAATGCCGGTTGCCCGCGTCATGGCTCGCCCACATGGATGCCATCCGCACCATGATATCACCTCGGGCGTCCGAATCGACACACGATTTTGCCTGTCTATCATGTTCGGGGTTGGTCCGGCGGAACCGTCTCTGGTTTCCGCCCGTATTGTTCCAGGTATCGCCCATTCCGGCCCGGCAGGTGCCCTCTGCGGTTGCCCAGCCTCAGCTTTGGCCCAGTTTCGAGGAGAACTCATGCGACTCCCGCCCTCCCGTTCATCCATCGCACCGGCCTCATTGGGTGCTCGTGTTCGCAGTGCGTTCACACTTGTCGAGCTTCTGGTCGTGATCGGGATCATCGCCATTCTGGTGGCGTTGACGCTCTCGGTTGGTGGCCGCGTGCTCGCGGGTGGCAAAGCCAAGCAGACCGCCGAGACCATCCGTGTGCTCGACATGGCTCTGCACGCGTACAAAGCCGAACGTGGCGAGCAGATTCCATACAACATTCCCGCCACCGGCGGGGCAACCCCGTTCTGCGTGCCCCTTTGCGACGGGGCAGCTCAGCCGGGTGGGAAGCAGATCCCCACGACCGCATGGTTCATCTACTACATCACAACCGTGGACTTTGTGCCCTCGGCGGTCGCGGCCCTCGACAACATCGACGCGAGCTTCAAACGCATCACGCTACCCCAGGTGCCTGGTGGAGGCGGTCCTCCCCCGCCCGGAGCTCTCGCCGACAAGGCTCCCGGCAAGCAAGTGGAAATCCTGGATGGCTGGAAGCAGCCGATCCGGATGGTCCACCCGCGATTCCAAGGCATCATGGGGCCGGCGCGAGCGGTGGGGCAGGCAGGCGGGTTTACGGCCATGAATGAGATCGCGCCCTTGCTTGGCAATCCCCCAAGCTTCCGTTGGGGCACCAATTCGCTGAGGCGCAACTTCCTGAGCAACGCCGATCGGGCGGCGACGCCCAAGATCATCGGAGACTCGGACGGCGGGCGATGCGTGGGCGACTCGCCCTATTTCTACTCGGCGGGGCTCGATGGAGATCCCTCGACGCTTGAAGACAACGTGTACACGCAAAGGCCGACGTTCGAGAAGCCCTGAGTGGGCTCGCGCGGGCCGTTTGGTGCGACACTGACGCGTCGCACGCGCGGCGGCATTGGCCTATAGTCGGCCCTGCCGAACGGTCGGTATGTCCGGGGTGTAGCGCAGCTTGGTAGCGCGTCTCGTTCGGGTCGAGAAGGTCGCTGGTTCGAATCCAGTCACCCCGATTTTTTACGAGATCAAGCCCTTCGGCGAGCACGTCGAAGGGCTTTCTCGTTACAGGCTAAAGGCACCAGCGCGGACTGCGTCTTCAACCGACCATTGCCAGCGGCCGGCTTCTGCGGGTTTTCGAAGTCGGGCTTAGGAGGATTTGAGCTTGCGGTCCGGGATCTGGTTTCGGTATGGCGAGGATCCTCGCTGAACTGTACCCGCCCAATGTCAGTTGAGTGACTTCTGCTACACTCGGGTATGCCCATCGGCCACAACACGCGACGCCGGAGTTACTTCGTCCTTTGCGCCAGTGTGGCTGTTGTACCTGTGGTGGTTGGCGTCCGCGTGAAATACACGCCAGAGGTGTACTACGCCATCGCGGGAATCCAGCTGGCGGTGGTCTGTCTTTCCGCATGGAAACTCGGAGCATGGGCTATCAGAGCGCATGCCGAGGACCGCCGTCGGTTTGCGGTTGCCGGAGGGTTGCTGATCACGTCATTGGCGCTCTTCTCGCTTCTCCCTGGCATTGGTCCGCCCGGGGACCAGACCCGCGCAGAAGACACACTGCGCTATCTGATTCTTCTGATCAACTCGATCGCGGTCGCGGGCGGCTTGATCGTGCTGAAAGAGGCCCTCAGCGAAGCCGGTGAACGCTTCTACTCAACGCTCGGATTCGCCGCGATCATGCTTGCCGCCCCGCTGTATCTTGTCTGGGCGTCCATCTATGTCGGGTCCTTGCGCATGGAGGAACTCCCAAGCTCGGCGCCGAAGGCGCCCTGGATGCCGTTGGTGTCGAACGTGATGGATGTTCTGCTCTTCTTTGGCGGCGCTCTGACCTATCTTGCGACGGCCGCGTTTGCAGCGTCCCTTGGACGAACCCGGTGGCTCGGGCGCGGAGCAACTCGCGCGTTCGTGGTTGCGAGCCTCCTCGCATTGGTCTGTCTCATGGTGAGGGGTTTGCAGTTTCCGGCAAGGGCCGAAGTCTTCGCGCACTGGTACACGATTCCTGGTTTCGTCGTCGGCATCCCTGCCGTGCCGTGGCTTATGCCTTTGATGTTCGGCATCAGTCTGCTGCGGCGTGCGGGCAACGAGCAAGCCTGAAAGCACCGGGCTGACGCGTGGAAGCATTCCGATGGATTTCGGAGCAGACTTTCTGCACGCCTTCGATTGTCGAGCGGCAACGCGATGCCAGCACCCGGCTTTGGAGATGATGGCGGATAGAACCTCCGGAGCCGTACGCGACCCCGAAGGAGCCTGCTTCGCTCTTGGGCGATCCTGTGGAGTCTCCCACGACACGTGCCCTGTTCCGGCGGATCAATCCTCGCTGTCGGTCTGACCTGCCTGCTTACCCTGAGCCACTCCGAGTGAGAGGGGTTCATTCTATTGGTCTTGACCCCATCTTCGGTCCAGGTCGGATGAGAGCCGAGGGCTT
>JAYVUC010000213.1:0-13409 GCA_043788295.1 Phycisphaerales bacterium | reverse complement strand
GGCGGCGGTCGCGGTGGCCAGGGTGGCGGAGGTGGTGGTGGGGCACCGGCAGCGGCTCCCGCGGGCGCACCCTCGGGTGGCACGCCAGCGTAAGAGTTCGGGTAATCGGTTCGCATTGTCGGTTGTTTCAACAGTCAGTAGTCCGATTCGCCGTTTCAAGGGCGGGTCGGTGAGCAGAACGAGCTGGAGTTTCACGTCATGATGATCCACGACATCACCGTCCTGGCAGGCAAGTATAAAGATCGCAAGCGCGTCGGCCGCGGCGAGGGCTCCGGGCACGGCAAGACCTCGGGCCGCGGTGCCAAAGGCGCCAAGGCACGCTCGGGCCATGCCCGCAAGCTTTCCTTCGAGGGCGGGCAGATGCCGTTTTTCCGCCGCCTGGCGAAGTTCGGCTTCACAAACGCTCCGTTCAAGACCAAGTTCTGGACCGTCAACATTGCCGACATCGTCGCTCATGCGAGCTTCGCCAAGGGCGGCATGGTCAATCTCGAAACGATGCAGAAGGCTGGGCTCATCCGCGACGACAGCCGCGATCTCAAGATCCTGGGCGACGTCGGCGAGGAAGGTCTCCGCGTCAAGCTCGATGTGACCGCGAGCCGCGTGACCGCCAATGCCCGCAAGCTCATTGAGGGCGCGGGCGGCAAGGTTCACGAGCTGGGCACCCGCCGCGACATGGTGCGTGGCATCGACCGTAACTCCGACGACCACTCGCCCAAGAATCTCACCAAGAAGCTCAAGCGTGGCTCCAAGGCCAAGGTTCCTGTCGCCCCCGCGGCCGAGCCCGACGCGGCTGATGCCAAAGGTGCCAAGGCCAAGGGCGGAGAGAAGTCCGCTGCCAAGGGCGCGGAAAGGCCTGCTGCCAAGGCCCCCGAAAAGGCCGGTGAGAAGGGTGGCGAGAAGCCCGCGAAGGCCCCAAAGGCAGAGAAACCCAAGGGTGATGCCTAGACTTGAACCCGGCTTTGGTTTGGGATTTGAGGCTTTGATTTCAACTGATTGCAGGATCGTGCCCGCCGGTGCCCCGCGAACGTGGGTTCCGGCGGCGTTTGCTTTGGCAGCGGTTGCCCGTGTCTGATCGTTGTTGTACATCCAGGGACGGGTCGATGGGCGTCAAGGCGACGCAAACCGATCCGAGTTGAGGTATCTCGATGCTCCAGACGTTGTTCAACGTCTTCAAGGTGGCGGAACTCCGGTCCAAGGTGCTCTTCACGCTGAGCATGCTCGTTGTGTTCCGCATCGGCCATTGGATTCCGCTTCCGGGCGTGAACCAGGACGAGATGAAGCGGCTTGCCGCGAGCATGACGGAAGACTCGGCGTTCGCGCGCCTCACCCAGTACGTCGCGACCTTCTCGGGCGGAAGTCTGAGCCACTCGACGCTGTTCGGCCTTGGAATCGCTCCCTACATCACCGCGTCGATCATCTTCCAGATCATGGCCTCGGCCCTGCCTCAGCTCAAGAAGATACAGGAAGGAGGGCCCACCGGACGCCAGAAGATCATGGAGTGGACCCGCTATGCCACCCTTGGACTCTGCATTGTGCAGGGCATCGGCTGGCTCGTCTACCTCCAGCGCATGAATCTGATCTATCCGCAGGTCATCTCAAGCCCTCTGTGGTGGATGATGGCCATCACCGCCCTCTCCGCCGGCACCGTCTTCCTCATGTGGCTGGGCGAGCAGATCGACAAGCACGGGATCGGCAACGGGGTCTCGATGATCATCATGGCGGGCATCCTGGGCAGCATGCCGTCGGCGATCTTTGAGATCATCCGCACGTTCGGTCCGGGTGACCCCAACAAGCTGGGATTCCCCGGTCTCATCGGCATCGCCTTCGGGTTCGTCGCCATCACCGCGGGGTCGGTCATCATGACCGTCGCCCAGCGCCGCATACCCGTCCAGCAGGCAAAGCACACCAAGGGCACACGTGTCTATGGCGGGCAGCGCAGTTTCCTTCCCCTCAAGCTCAATCACGGGGGCGTCATGCCCGTCGTCTTTGCCAGCACGCTCATGATGTTTCCCGGCGTCTTCTTCTCGTACATCAAGGAGTACGCCGAGCGCACCACCGATCCGCAGGGCTGGTTCGCGCGGGGTGCGCTGTGGCTCAACAACAATTTCTCGCAGGGCGAGTTCCCCTACGTCATGCTCTACATCGCCATGGTCTACTTCTTCAGCTACTTCTGGATCACCGTCCAGGTCAGCCCCGACGACATGAGCAAGCAGCTCAAGGAGCACGGGTCGTTCATCCCGGGGCTCAGGCCCGGCCCGCGCACGGCCGAGTACTTGCAGTCGGTGATGATGCGCATCACGTTCGTCGGTGCGGCGTTCCTGGGGCTCATCGCCGTGCTCCCGCTCGTCATCAACAAAAACCTGGGCGTGGGCGCGACGATCACGCACTTCCTGGGCGGCACGGGCCTGCTCATCGTCGTGAGTGTCACACTCGACTTCCTCCAGCGCATCGAGGCCAACCTGTTGATGCGCAATTATTCGGGGTTCCTCAGTGGCGGCGAAGAGATAAAGGGCCCACGAAGCCGCTAAGGCGGGCCCGATTCACAGAAGGGAATGGTCAAAGGTTCAATGGGCAAACAGGACGACAAGTTCACGTTCGAGGGTGTGGTCACCGAGGCCCTCCCAAACGCGATGTTCAAGGTGCAGCTCCCCAACGAGCAGAAGACCCTGGTTCTTGCCTACGTCTCGGGCAAAATGCGGATGAACTACATCCGCATCCTCCCGGGCGATCAGGTCACCGTCGAGATCAGCCCCTACGACCTCACCAAAGCCCGCATCACCTTCCGCCACAGCGGCGGTGGCGGCGGCGGCCCGCCGGGCGGGTATGCCGGTGCGCCGGGCGGCGGCGGGTACCAGGGAAACCGTCGGTAAATATTCGTTGGGCGTTCGCACAATGGCCGGGCACCTCCTTTGCGGAGGCTTCCGAAATCTTTTGGAATTGTGAAGAAAGATGACACCTAAGGGGTGGAGGCCTATAGTCACCTCTTGCACCCGGTGGATCGGGTGCAAATTGGTCAAGTTATCGTGCGGTTTGTGGCAAATCTAAGCCAAATTTGAGCCCAGCGGCGTCGGTGAGCGAAGATTTTCGTCGCACGACCCGTGGCCTGGAAGGTGAACCGTGAAGGTTAAATCGAGCGTTCGACGGGTTTGTGGAGCGTGCCAGGTCGTTCGGCGCAAGGGGAAGCTGCGCGTGATCTGCAAGTCGGACCCCAAGCACAAGCAGGTTCAGGGCTGATTTTGACCAACTGGTTTTAGCTGGCTTGTTTGAGTGGGATGGAGCAGGAAAGACCGAGCAAATCGGCCGCGGCGAGCGAAAGCCGGGGCCTCAGATTGGAGCGAATGCGTGCCACGTATTGCGGGTATTGACGTACCGGACAAGAAAAAAATTCTCTTTGCGTTGCAGTACGTGCATGGCATCGGTGCCCATGTCGCCAAGCTGATCCTCGAAGAAGCGAAGATCAACCCCGAGCTGCGGGCCAACGAGGTCAGCGAGCAGCAGCTCGCTCTGATCACGGGCATCATCGACACGAACTATCTGGTCGAGGGTGCTCTGCGGAGGCAGGTCAGTCAGAACGTGCAGCGGCTCAAGGACATCAAGTCCTACCGAGGCGATCGCCACCGCAAGGGCCTTCCCGTGCGTGGTCAGCGGACGCAGTCCAACGCCCGCACCCGCAAGGGCAAGAAGAAGACGGTGGCCGGCAAGAAGAGCGTGAAGGCGAAGTAATCGGCGTGCCCGGCGCGTGGTCGCTCTCCCGACGGTGGAGTCGAGCACGGATTGTCGGGGCGATGTGTGGAAGATCGATCGCGGGGACGACACACGTGTCGGATGATCCGCAGTGAGGGAACGATGGCGAAGGCGAAAGTGCGCAAGAACGTGGTCCGTGGAATCGTCCACATCCGTTCGACGAACAACAACACGATCGTGACGATCACGGACATGAACGGCGAGACGGTGGCGTGGGACAGCGCGGGCACCATCGGGTTCAAGGGATGCCGCAAGAGCACGCCCTTTGCCGCGACTCGGGCCGCCGAAACGTGCGGTCAGAAGGTCCGCAAGATGGGCATGACCGAGGTCGAAGTGCGGATCAAGGGCGCGGGCCAGGGGCGCGAGAGCGCGGTCAACGGGCTGGTGGCAACGGGTTTGCGGGTGACGGCGGTGGAAGACCACACGCCGGTGCCTCACAACGGGTGCCGCCCGGCGAAGCGTCGCCGCGTCTGATTTGAATAACTGGTCGGGGCGGGTGCTCCGACTTCTTTAGTGAGCAATGTCGCCCACGGGCAGAAGGGGCGTGCCGGATCACTCAGCAGGATCAGGCCGCACCGAGAACCGAGAGGGCGTCCGTCAATCGCGGTACTGCTGAACACGGGGACATCGTATGAGGTTCCGTTGGCGCGGACTTGAGTTGCCGTCGCGGGTGGTCGCCGATCCTCGGCACACGACAAACACCTACGGCCGCTTTACTGTCGAACCGTTCGAGCGTGGTTTCGGGACGACGATCGGCAACGCGCTTCGGCGCGTGCTGTTGTCGAGCCTCGAGGGCGCGTCTGTCACATCCATCAAGCTCAAGGGCGCTCAGCACGAGTTCCAGAGCATGGCGGGGGTGATGGAGGACGTGACCGACGTCGTTCTGAACGTCAAAAATCTTGTCGTCAAGCTCGACGGGGACGAGCCCAAGACGATGAAGCTCGCGGCCCGCGGGCCCGGCGAGGTTACGGCCGACATGATCCAGGCCGACACCGCCATCACGATCCTGAATAAGGATCTGGTGCTGGCGACTCTGACCGAGAAGGTGGAGTTCGAGATGGAGCTGCGCGTGGGCAAGGGCCGCGGGTATGTTCCGGCGGGTGAGATGTACGACCGCGATGCCGACCAGGAGGTCGGGCTGATCCACGTCGACGCTTTGTACTCGCCCGTTCAGCGGGTGCGGTACAAGATCGAGGAGACGCGCGTCGGTCAGCGGACCAACTATGACAAGCTGACGCTTGAGATCTGGACCAACGGCACGGTCACGCCCGAGATGGCGATGGTCGAGGCGGGCAAGATCCTGCGCAAGCACCTCAACCCGTTCGTGCAGTACTTCGATCTGGGCGAGGAGCGGGTGAGCACCGAGGCGGCGGCGGCGGCGAGCGTCGACGAGGATCTCATCCGCAAGCTGAACATGAGCGTGAGCGAGCTTGAGCTGTCGGTGCGTGCGAGCAACTGCCTTGAGTCGGCTCGGATCGACAACGTGGCGCAGCTCGTGGTGCAGAGCGAGGCGGACCTGCTCAAGCTGCGGAGCTTTGGCAAGACGTCACTCCGCGAGGTGAAGCGCAAGCTGCTAGACATCAGTTTGGACCTGGGCATGGCGTTGCCCGACGGCTATCAGGTCATCAAGCCCGAGATTCCCGCTCAGTAAGGGGCGGCCGGGTTGGTTAGAGTTTTGGTTTGGGTGTGATTGGTCCGCTGCGGGAAACATGCGGCGGGCGGAGCTAGAATCAAGGCCCTACTCGGGGCGGCTCGGGAGTCGATTCCTGAACTCGGGTTCGAGTAGGTCCGTGTTGACAGTGGAGTTGTGAAATGCGACACCGCAGGGCTGGATACCGACTTGGCCGAACCACGGCCCACCGTCTCTCGACGCTCAGGAATCTGGCGATCGGGATCTTTCAGCACGGGCAGATCGTGACGACCGAGCAGCGCGCCAAGTGCGTGAAGCCGATGGTCGAGAAGATCATCACGATCGCGAAGGCGGGAGGGATGAACGCCCACCGTCAGATCGCGGCGAAGCTCGGGCGCGACCGCAAGGCATTCGAGTGGCTCTACGTCTCCAAGACGGCGACCGACGCTGAGAAGGCCTCTGTGGCCGCCCTCCGCGAGCGGGCCGAGGGGTACTTTGACGTGCCCGAATCGAGCAAAGTCGAGCGGAACCGCTACGGCGAGCTTCGCAAGGCACCTTCGCTGACCGCCCACATCGTGAACAACGTGGCCAAGCGTTTTGCCGATCGCACGGGTGGCTACACCCGCGTGATCCGTCTGGGCAAGCACCGCATCGGCGACGGGGCCGAGCTGTGCCTCCTGCAGTTTGTGGGCAACGAAGAAGGCCCGGAGATCGGCGGCAGGGCGAGCACACGCCGTCGCAAGGCCGATAAGCGCACGGCGTTCGCCGCGAAGGTTCGCAAGCAGGCAGCGGCCGCCCCGGTTGCCTGAGTCTGTCTTACGCATTCTTTCCAGACGCCCAGTCATACCGGGCGTTTTTTATTGCCCAAAGCGTTCGGATATTGGTTGGTCGGTGCAATTGGATGAACCTTTGGCGACATTGGCGGTATGATGAGTGAGGGCATGGATGCCCGATTGACCCTGTTCAGGCACACACGGCATTCCTTGTCTGGGATGCACATTTAGGAGTTCACCATGAAGCGTATCTTTGGTCTCGTTTGCGTCGCGGCTGTCCTAGCTGGCTGTTCATCGACCGGCACGAACAACACGGCTGCAGCCGGTGCGGTCTCGGGCGAGAAAAAGGCTTGCTGCAGCAGCGAGGGCACCTGCACCGACAAGAAGGAAGCGGCGGCTCCCGGGATGGTCGGGGAGAAGAAAGCCTGCTGCGGCGGCAGCGCGGCGACGACGGCCGACAAGAAGAACTAAGGCCACTTGCCAGAAGTTCGAGACTTGTCACACGACGCCCGCACAAGTGCGGGCGTCGTTCTTTTTGGGCAGCCCCTAGTCTACTGTTGGCCCATGATCGAACTGATCGACCAATTGCAGGCAGAGGCCGTCGGTTTGCTGGAGGCCGCGAGCGGGGCGGAGGCACTGGAGGCGTGGCGGCTTGCGATTCTGGGCAAGTCGGGCCGGCTGTCGGGGCTGATGTCAGGGCTCAAGGATGTGCCCAAGGAACAGAAGCCGGCGGTGGGGGCGAGATTGAACCAGGCGAGGGCCGCCCTCGAAGAGGCGTTCAACACGAAGAAGGCTGCGGCGGGAAGCGTCGCGATCGTCGAGGAGCTTGTCGACGTGACAGAGCCCGGTTCGATTTCCAGCCACGGGCCGGGGCGGCGGCACATCATTACGCGGGTGATCGATGAGCTTGTGGACGTCTTTGGGCGCATGGGCTTTGAGGTGGCGACGGGGCCCGAGGTCGAGGATGACGACCACAACTTCGTGAAGCTCAACATTCCCGAGGCCCACCCCGCGCGCGACCCGGCCGACAATTTCTACGTGGACGGTGTTGGTGGTGGGGGAGGTGTTGCGAGTGGGGGGGATGCGTCGCCGCGGATGATGCGGAGCCAGACGAGCACGGTGCAGGTGCGGGTGATGGAGGAGATGGTGCGGCGCGAAGGCGGGACGTTGCGGACGCCGATCAAGGTCGTCTCGCCGGGGCGTGTGTACCGGCCCGACACGGTCGATGCGACGCACTCGTTCATGTTCCATCAGCTCGAAGGGCTTTGCGTCGAACGGACGCTCTCGATGGTCGATCTCAAGACGACACTCTACCAGTTCATCCGCGCGTATTTCGGGGAGCAGGCGGAGGTGCGGTTCACGCCCACGTTCTACCCGTTCACCGAGCCGTCGGCGCAGTTTGAGATTCTGGTGCAGCTACGCCCCGATCTGCCAGTGAAATGGATGGAACTGGGCGGGTGCGGGATGGTCCACCCCAACGTGCTGAAGATGTGCGGCGTCGACCCGGAGGAATGGACCGGATTTGCGTTCGGTTTCGGCATCGAGCGTCTGGCGATGGGAAAGTACGCCATCCCGGATATCAGGATGCTCTTTGAGAACGACGTGCGGTTCCTCAGGCAGCTCTGAAAGTTCCTGGTAGCACGCCCCGGAGGGCGTGCTGCCAAACGCGAGTCAGAGTTGCGGCTGGCACGTGATCTCGCGTGCGAGCGATTCGATCGCGGTTCGCAGGACTTGAATTGAGCGGAGGTATTCCGCGATCGAGATGTGCTCGATTGGTGTGTGGTCGAGAGCGCTGTCGCCGGGGCCATAGGCGGCGATGGGGCAGTTCCAGATTGGTCCAACGACATTCATGTCCGAAGTGCCGGTCTTGACGCGAGGCCTTGGGGTGCCGCCATGATCGCGGACGGCGTTTGAGAGGGCACGAGCGACGAGGCTGGTGCGATCGGCGACGTGCGCGACTTCGGGAGCGGAGAATCGCAGATCGGCGTCAAGACAGTCGGGCCGCGAGGCTGCGATCTCGCGGCACATGGCCTCGACCGTTGCCGGCTCAACGCCGGGCGGGAGGCGGAAGCCCACGGTGAGCGTGGCGGTATCGTGGAGCCCGTCGCTCGTTGTGTTGAAAGACCTGAGTCGTGGCTGCACCGTGTCGAATGCGCCCTTGGCTGTCGGCGCGAGAGCACGCGTGCCCTGCTCGATGGCGTGCCACCAGGCGGCGGCGGTCTCGGCGGCGGTCGGTTCGGGGCCTGCGGAGTGGGCGCAGGGTCGGCGGAGCATGAAGTCGACGACGATGCGGCCCTTGTAGCCCAGGGTGACGCCATCCCAGTGGCTGGGCTCGCCGATGATGCACGCGGCGGGGCGATATGTGCAGGCTACGTGGCGAGCACCGCGCGAGGTTGCGGCCTCCTCTTCCACAGCGCCGATGACAACCACACGCACGCCTGCGGGCAGAGTGGCCGTTGCGGCGGCGACGATGAACGCGGCGAGGGGGCCCTTGGCGTCGACGCTGCCGCGGCCGTGGAGGATATCGCCCTCGATACGCACGGGGATTTGGCCCGGGACGGTGTCCATGTGGCCCAGGAGCATGATGTCGCGCTGGGGCGATCCTGAGAGTCTGCCGGAACCCGACGCGATTCCAACAGAATTGCCAGCCTCGTCGATCGAAGCGGCGAGCCCCATGCTGTGCATGCGATCGGCGATGTGCAGTGCAACGGCGGACTCGCGGCCGCTGAGGCTCTCGATATCGACCATGCCGTGGAGAAGGGCGACGGCGTCGTCGTCGGTGATGATCGTGCGAGGGGCGGGTCGGTCTGCGACGGAGATTTCGGGCGTGTGCGTCACTGGAACACCGTCCCCGCGCCGGCGAGTGCCCGGGTGATGGGATTGGCGACGCGTGCGTCGCTGATGACCACGCGTGCGACGCCGCCGCGGAGCGCCTCGCCCGCGCCCATGACTTTTTTCTTCATCCGTCCGCCAGCAAGCTCGATGTATGATTCGACCTCGGGCCGGCGGATGCTGGTGATGAGCGACGATTCATCGGGATAGTGACGGAGCAGGCCCGGCACGTTGGAGAGCAGCAGCAGCGTGCCCGCACCCATCGCGGCGGCGGTCTGTGCGGCAGCCCGGTCCGCATCAACGTTGATGGGCTCGCTCTGGATGCTGATGGCGGGGGGAGAGACGACGGGCGTGTAGCCCGCGTCGACCAAGAGCCGCAGAAGGCCAACGTTGACGGTCTCAACGGTGCCGGTGTAGTCGTCGCGGATGACGACGGTGCGGCCGTTCTCGACGGAACGGATGGCGGGCTTGCGATTGCCTTCCCAGAGGCGCCCGTCCATGCCGGACATGCCCAGCGCGTTGATGCCCAGGCGTTGGAGGCGTTCGACAAGCTGCTGGTTGAGCTGCCCGCGGCAAGCCATCTGGAAGATCTCGAGTGTGCGGCGATCGGTGCGGCGGCTTGTGTGCCCACTGGGCGAGGTGACGAACTTCGCAGGGTGGCCGAGTTGCTCGGAGAGCACGTTGGTCTGGTGCGAGCCGCCGTGCACGATGACGAGGCGATGACCGGCACGGATCGAGGCGGCGGCGTCGGAGGCGAAGGCGTCGAGGTCGATGCCTTCGGAGCCCCCGAGCTTGACGACGATGACAGGTGCGGTGGCGGTGGGGGTGTGGGGCTGGGCGGCGACTGGCTGCGAGGATTGGGCAGCCTTGCCGATGAAGGGGCAGACGGCGGGGGAACCGGGCTTGGGTTCGATGGTCGCGGCGAGGGGTGGAGTTGAGGTTGACATATTGACTTTCGATTTGACGTGTGTGGCGTGGGCTTGCGGGCTCAGATCGGGTGCAGGCCCGTGAATCCGAGGCCGGCGGTCTCCTCGAAGCCACACATGAGGTTCATGGATTGAACTGCGGAGCCGGCGGCGCCCTTCATCAGGTTGTCGATCGCGGCGAGCACGACAACGCGGCCCGTGTCGGGATCGATCTCAAAGCCCACGTCGGCGAAGTTGCTGCCCGAGAGAATCTTGGGCTCGGGATGGCGATGCAGGCCCGTGCGATCCTTGACGATGCGGACGAACGGCTCGGAGCCGTAGGTTTCGCGGAAGAGTTTCCAGAGTGATTTCTCGTCGATCGGGTTGCGGAGGATCACATGCCCCGTGCAGAGCACGCCGCGCACAGTGTCCACGGACGTGATCGACATGTCGAGCGTGAAAGTTGAGCCATGGGCGTCCATGAGTTCCTGGCGCACCTCGGCCTGATGGCGGTGGCCGGTGAGCGAGTAGGACCGGATCGCGCCGCGGCGTTCGGGGTGGTGGCTTGTGGGCGTGCTGGCGTTGCCGCCTTCGGACGAGCCGACCTTGAGATCGACGATCGCTCTCTCGATCAGGCCGTGGCGGGCGAGGGGCAGGAGGGCGAGATTGATGGCGGTGGCGTTGCATCCGACGCCGCTGGCGAAGCGGGCACCCCTGAGCTGCGAGCGGCGGAGTTCGGGCAGGCCATAGACGAAGCGGTCGAGCCACACGGGCGAGGGGTGCGGCTGGCCGTACCAGCGTTCGTAGGCGGCGGGATCGCGGAGGCGAAAGTCGGCGGAAAGGTCGATGATGCGGCCGGTTGAGCCGACGAGCTCGGCATATCGCTCGATCTGTTTGCTCGCCTCGCCGTGCGGGGCACAGAGAAACAGCACGTCGCACGGCGATAGCTCTGTGGGTGGAATGAACTGCAGGCGGCAGCGGCCCCGCAAGTTTGGGTGGCTCGTGTGGACGAACTCGCCCGCGTGTTGGCGAGAGGTGACCTGGGCGACTTCAATGTGCGGATGGTCCAGGAGAATGCGGAGCACCTCGCCCCCACCATAGCCCGAGCCGCCGACGATCGACGCGCGAAGCCTTAGTGTCGAACCTGATGGCTGGCTCATGCGCCCCCCTGCGAAGAAAGGGCATCGGACGCGGCAGCGGGCTTGGCCTCAACATCGCCCATCGGTCTGTGGCGTGCGCACGAGCGTGCGACGGCGATCACGTGATCGATCATCCGCCCGGGGATGTTCACGCCCGTGGGCTCGATCGAATTGCGGAACTCCATCGTGTGATTCACCTCGCTCACAAGGACGCGGCCGTCATTGGTTTCCAGCAGGTCGATCGCAAGGATCGAGTCTGTGTTTCCTCCCGAGACCGCGCGGGCGGCGGCCAGGCAGAGTTGATTGACCTCGGGCGTGATGCGGAAGGCGGACGCCTTGCCGCCGCGTGCGGTGTTGGTTATCCAGTGGTCGCTGGCGCGTGCGATGGCGGCGATGCACTCGTTTCCGACGACAAAGACGCGAAGGTCGCGGCCGGGCTTGTCGATGTGCTCCTGGATGTAGAAGACGCCGTGCTGCACGGAACCAAGGGTGGCTTTGTGTTCGAGGATCGCTTCGGCCGCGTCGCGGTCGTTGACGCGAGCGAGCAGCCGCCCCCAGGAGCCAATGGTCGGCTTGAGCACGACTGGGTAACCCAACTCTTCGATGGCAGCAAGGGCGGATTCGGGCTCGAGGGCGACGCGCACGCGTGGGGTGGCCACGCCGGCCTGGGCGAGCAGGAGCGAGGTCGTGAGCTTGTCGCCACAGTTCTCGATCACGATCGACCGGTTGACGCACGGGACGCCGAAGCGCTCGAGAACTCGCACAGCGGTGACCGCCTGCGTCTGGCTGATGCAGCGTTCCATGACCGCATCGAACGATGCGAGCCCGCGAAGGCCGGGGTACTCGGGGTTGTGCACGTCAAACGCGAGTTCGCGCACGTCGACAAGCGAGTGCTCGATGTTTCGGCGGACCAGCTCGTCGGCGAGCAGCCTTTCTTCAACACGGATTCGTGAAACCAAGATGGCGAGTCGCAAGTGGAGTCCTCAGGGTGTGTGGCAAGCAAAGTGGTGAAGTGAAGGGAGCGAATTCGATTACTCGCCCCAATCTTCCTCGACGGTGGGGGCAAGCGTCAGCGTGATCGGAGCGGTGTTGGTGATCTCCAGTTCGGCCGAGCAGTCGGGGCACCGCACGACCTCGCCGCGCATCGGGGGGCGAGTGAATGGGACAGTGCCAGCACATTCCGGGCAGGCGGTGGGGGTTGTGTTGGTCGTGAGGGCTGCTGGTGCGGGGGTCGGAGTCTGTAGCATTTGTGAACCTCGTGAAAGTGGTGAATGAAAAGAGATCAGGCCCGCCGGAACTGTCCGGCGGGCCTGTGTGTGGATCGATCAAACCTCGGGAGAGGGGGGATCACCCATCAAACACGGCGTCGCCGGAGGAAGCTATCGCTTTCCCGCTGGCTTTGCTCGATTTGACGGATTTAGACGCAGCGACATGCGGCAACGCGTGGGTTGCAGAGGCAGAACCGAAGTTGAAGGTCGCGGGACTCATGTCTTGAAGCTCCCCAACCGGGGGGAACAGACCAAACCCTAGCATCCGTCATCGGCGGAATCAATCCCGGACTTTCGCGGTCGCCGGTCGTGCACCCCCTCGGTTCTGATCGGGCATTGCCCCACTGACCGATGTTATCGTCAGCCCGTGGGCCGCGGAGTGATTCAGGGCCTCCAAAGGGCTCCGGTTCGGTGACGACCACAGAGGAGCAATCGGCATGGATATCGCAATGATCGGGCTGGGCAAGATGGGCGGGAACATGGCCGAGCGGCTACTCAAGGGCGGCCACAAGGTTGTCGTCTTCGACCCCTCGCCTGATGCTGTTGCTCGGCTGGTCGCCAAGGGCGGCACGGGGGCCAAATCGCTCGCCGAGGCTGTGTCGCTGCTGGGACCCGCGGGTAAGCCCAAGCACATGTGGCTCATGATCCCCGCGGGCAAGCCCGTGGATGAGACGATCGCCAAGCTCGTGGCGATGCTGGCGGCATCGGACTGCATCATCGACGGCGGAAACTCGAACTACAAGGACAGCCAGCGGCGGTTCGCCGAGCTGGCTGCGCGGGATTTGCACTTCGTTGACTGCGGCACGTCGGGCGGGGTCTGGGGGCTTGCCAACGGCTACTCGATGATGATCGGCGGCTCAAAGGAGCCCGTCGAACGCCTTCGCCCCGTGTTCGAGACGCTTGCGCCGGGAAAGGACCAGGGCTGGGGACACGTGGGTCCAAGCGGCGCGGGGCACTTTGTGAAGATGGTGCACAACGGGATCGAGTACGGGATGATGCAGGCCTTCGCCGAGGGGTTCGCCATCATGCACAAGAAGACGGAGCTGAAGCTCGATCTTTCGCAGGTCGCCGAGGTGTGGAAGATCGGGTCGGTCGTGCGTTCGTGGCTGCTGGACCTG
>JAYVUC010000212.1:0-8926 GCA_043788295.1 Phycisphaerales bacterium | reverse complement strand
TCTGCCTCAACTGGGGCTGCATCCCGACCAAGGCCCTGCTCGCCAACGCCGAGCTGTACGAGAAGCTGCACACCGATGCCGCCGCCTGGGGTCTCAAGGTCAACGGGACAATCGAGGTCGACTGGAACCAGACGATCGGGCGCAGCCGCGAGGTCGCCAAAAAGCTCAACGGCGGCGTCGGCTACCTGATGAAGAAGAACAAGATCGAGCATGTGGTCGGCAACGCCAAGCTGGTCGCCGCCCGCAAGGGTGCGTCGCCGTGCCGCATCGAGGTGTACGACTGCAAGGTGCAGGACGAGCTGACGACCGCGCCGTGTGCGAACACGGGAGCGACGCCGCGTGAGATCATCACCGCGACGCACGTCATCATCGCGACCGGCTCGGTCGCCCGCGAGCTCCCCTTCGCCAGGATCGACGGCGACAAGATCATGGGCGCCCGCGAGGCGATGAACACCAAGAGCATGCCCAAGAGCCTCATCGTCATCGGAGCCGGGGCGATCGGCATGGAGTTTGCCTACTTCTACCACACCTTCGGCTGCAAGACGACCGTCGTCGAGATGCTGCCGCGAATCCTCCCCGTAGAAGACGACGAGATCTGCATCGCCCTCGAGAAGCTCTACAAGAAGCACGGCATGACGATCCGGACTTCAACCACCACGACGAGCGTCGAGAAGACGGCCACGGGTGTCAAGGTCACCATCGCCCCCTGGATCGTCGGTCCCGACGGCAAGGGCAAGGCCGACGAATCCAAGAAGGAAGTGCTCGAGGCCGACAAGGTGCTGCTGGCCGTGGGCGTCAAAGGTCGCTATGACGGCCTTTTCGACTCCTCGCTCGGGCTTGAGATCGTCAAGGAGCACATCAAGACCGACTACGACGCGACCAAGAAAGAGCAGCAGAATTGCGACTACAAGACCAATCTGCCCGGCGTCTACGCGATCGGCGACGTCATCGGGCCGCCCTGGCTGGCTCACGTCGCGGGCGAGGAGGCGGTGCTGTGCGTCGAGCGCATCGCGTGGCGCGACAAGAAGCTCCCGAACGGGAACCACGAGCCGATCGGCGTCGACTACTCGACTGTCCCAGGATGCACCTATTGCCACCCGCAGGTCGCGAGCGTCGGCTACACCGAACGCGAGCTGAAAGCTCTCGGCAAAGTGAAGGACAAGGATTACGCCGTGGGCGTCTTCCCCTTCAGCGCACTGGGCAAGGCAATCGCCTCGCGGAACACCGACGGCATGGCCAAGATCATCCGTGGCCTCCCGCGCGGCGAGATCCTGGGCGCGCACATCATGGGCGATCAGGCGACCGAACTCATCGGCGAGATGGGCCTCGCGCGACGTCTCGAAGCGACGAGCGAGGAACTCATCGTCACCATGCATGCCCACCCGACGATGCACGAGGCACTCCACGAGGCTGCCCTTGCGAGCGAGGGCCGCGTGATCAACGGATAGGTGGGACACCCCTCCAGGGCGTGCGCGATGATTCGTCGAGTTTGCGGGAGGCGAAAGAAGAAGTCCCATGCGGAGCGTAGGGGAACCCAAGGCGCACGCCCCGGAAGGGCGTGCCACCTTATGAGCTACCTTACGGACAGCCCTGCTCGAATGCGACGACAAAGTCGTCGTAATCGAAGAAGTCGATCGCGGTGTCGTGGTTGAAATCAGCAGACTTGCCCGGCGGGCACGCTCCGCCCTCAAAGCACGTCACGAAATCGTCGTAGTCGAAGAAATCGGCAGCCCCGTCGCCATTGAAATCCGCCGGGCAGGGCGGGTCGCACGAGTCCGGCACGCCGTTGCCGTTGTGGTCGGTCGCGGTGCCGTCGGCGATGTCCCAGCAGTCGGGGCGGCCGTTGTTGTTGCAATCCGTGAATTGCGGCGCGCCGCTGGGCGTGAGTTTGTAGAGCCGCCCGTTCGCCCGCACGCACCACATCTCACCGTACGCGTCCTCCCCGAACGACGTGATGAAGCTCCCGAGGCTCTGGAACAGGGTCACCGCGTTGTTCGCGGGGTTGAGGGTGAAAATCTCGCCCGTGCAGTAATCGGCGAAAATATACTTGCCGACGAGGGCCGGGATCGCGCACCCGCGGTAGACATACCCACCCGTGATCGAGCAGCGGTTCGACAGGTGCCGGTACTCGTACACCGGCATCGTTAGCGCCGCCGCGTTGCACGTGCATCCGGCAAACCCGGTGCAATGCAATGATTCCATGCAGTGCCATCCGTAGTTACGTCCCGCCACGCCGGCGGGCTGGCGATCGATCTCTTCCCATTGGTCCTGGCCAACGTCGGCGATCCAGAGATCGCCCGACGAGCGGTCGAACGCGTTTCGCCACGGATTGCGCAGCCCGTACGCCCAGATTTCCGGCTCGCCGCCGCCCGCCGCGAACGGATTGGTCGCGGGGATGCCGTAATTTCTCGAAGCGTCGGCGGGGAAGTCGTCGCGATTCACGTCGATCCGCAGCATCTTGCCCAGCAGCGTTCCGGTGAGAGTCTGGGCGTTGCCGATGGTGGGCACATGCCCCGGGCCCGTGTCATCGCGATTTCCACCGTCGCCCATCCCGATGTACAGATACCCGTCGGGCCCAAAGGCGACCCACCCGCCGTTGTGGTTGTCCTGAGGCTGCGAGATGGTCAAGAGCGTCCTGGCCGTCGATGGGTCGGCGAGATCCGGATTGCCGGCAAAGGTCTGGTACTCGCGGATCGTGGTGGTTCCCGCCGCGTCGGTGTAGTCGATGTAAAACTTGCGATTGGTCGCGTAGCCTGGATGGAACGCGAGCCCGAGCAGTCCCTGCTCGCCCCCGTTGCTCACGGGTGTGAGCGCGAGGAACGTCGATGTGGTGCTCGTGGAGGGCCTGAAAATCTTGATGCGCCCGGTCGTGTTCTGAAACTGCTCCACGACAAAGACGCGTGAATAGTCGCCGTTCGGCGCGGTCACGAACACCGGCTTGATGAAACCGCTCGCGATCTGTGTAAACGTCCCCTGTCCAAGGGCCGAGCCCGTCGCCATTCCCGTCAGACCGATCACAACACACGCCGCACCTGAGCTCAAACGCATCTCACATTCTCCTGGCCACATGCCCCGCATCAATGATCCGCCGGCAAACGCTCGCGGGTTTCATCCATCGTGCCGGGTCCGCACAATTTCCGCCAATGAAGCAGCTTTCCCGTCTCTGTCACCGGCCGCGCTCAGCAGGCTGCCTCGAACGCCACGACAAAGTCGTCGTAGTCGAAAAAATCCACCGCGCCGTCGTGGTTGTAGTCGGCCGTCGTGCCCGACGGACAGCCCTGGCCCTCGTAGCACCTCACAAAGTCGTCGTAGTCGAAGAAATCGGCCACGCCGTCGTGGTTGAAGTCGCCCCCGCAGGGCCTATCCATCACGCACGCGAGCCCGTACGACCCGCCAAAGAGCGCGCCCGAAGGCCCGATCGCCGCCGCAAGCCCCGTAGCCGGGTCGATCCGCATGAGCTGATCGGTCGAGGCGTTGATCGTGTACAGCATGTGATCCTGAATGTTGTACGCGAGCCCGTTGCAATCGGTGATTCCCGCTCCAAGCACGCCCACCACCGTCTGCACCCCGGTCGTCGGGTTGAGCGTGATCAGGCGGCTCCCGCCAACCGCATCGTCGATGCCAAAGAGCGTCAAACTGATCGGATCGAACTCGAGCCCACCGATGTTTCCGCCGCTCGCCCTGCCAAGCCCGGTTACCGCGCCCGTCGAGGTATTGATCCGCACAGGCCTGCCGCTCGATTGCAGAACGCCGTAGAGAATGTCGTTCCACGGGTCGTACCCAAGGCCCGCAACACCCCCGCTGATGCCCGTCAAGGGACCGATGAGCGTCTTGGCACCCGTCGCCGGGTCGATCGCGTACAGATTGCGGTTGGTGGCGGTCGCGAAGAACTTGCCGGAGTTCCAGCTATACGCCAGCCCTTCGATCGCAACCCCGAGCGACGACACGCGCGAGAAAGTCCCGTCGGCATAACTCGTCGTGCCGAACGCCATGGTGCTGTCACCCGCCGCGTAGATCGGGGGTGTGATCTGTCCAAACCCTGCACGGCAGATTCCCTGCGGGTTCGCCAGAGCGTTGCGCAGGCCCGCGTTGTCGAGCGAGCACCCCGAGTTGCTCCCGCTCGACGCGCCGCAACCCGCGTTGGTGTGGATGCCGATGGCCGACCCATCGACCAGGTTGACAATCGCCGAGCCTGAATTGCCGCCCGTGGTATCGACGGTGTGGTACAGAATTGTCCCGCTCTTCTGCGAATATCCGCCGCTGTGCGTCTTCTGCACCTGATTCCATGTGTTGGACACAGGGGAGCTGGTCGTGCCAAACCCGGTGATTCGCAGGGTCTGCCCCGCGACGTTGGGAACGCTGGCGGCCAGAACATGGGCTGCCCCCTGCGTTTGGTACGCGCTCCGCCCCGTCGTTGTGTTGGGCCAGCACCCGAAGTACGTGTAGTCGTTGCCCAAGCCGTTGTTGGCGAATTGCACGCTCGTCGGCTCGACTGGATACTGATCCTCGGGCCCCGGATGCCGGAGCGATCCGTCGGCACCCGAGAGCGGCACGTTGAACTCGCACACACCGTTCGACGCCACACCGCAGTGACCGGCCGTCAAGAACTGATGATTCACGTCGTTGAAAAGCCACGCCGAGCATCCCGCGGGCAGAAACCGTGCCGCCCGAGCGTCGGTGGTGAGCGTCCGATCGTCCGCCGACCCGCAGATCGATCGCGACGCGAAGACCGGCTCACCCGCCGTGGCAACCGGGATCGTCACGCGACTTGCTGCGCCGCTTCCAGCACCGCCATTGCCGGGACAAACGATGAGCTCGACAAAGATCGAGTCGCCATTGAAATACGCCGAGGTGTTGGACCACCTGACCCCCGATTGGGCATCGAGCACCTGTACGGCTCCGTCGAGGGCCGACGTGATGCGCAAGATCGTGCGATCGTCTCGTGCCGGATCGCCCGCCAACACCAGCGTCCCAAATTGAAGCCGAAGCCACACCGCGCCGTCGACTCGAATTTCTACCGAATAGACAATCTGCGGCCCCGCACCCTCGCCCGAGTACGTCACCAGCCCGGAATCGAATCCGACATCGGCGATGTGGGACGGCGGCGGCTCGACCGAAGTCGAATTCTGGTCTTGCGCGAGCAGCGTCCGAGAAGTCAGGCAGGTGGCAAGCCCGGCGACAACCAGAAACCAATTGAACAGGGAGCGCATTCTCACATCAATTCCTTCGGATCATCTCACGATCCTCTTCGATTCCAGTTTACTTGGGATCCAGCAATTCACAAAGCTTGTTCGTCCATGTGGCGGAAAATTGGGCAGAATCCCTCCGTGGGAGGCTCCGGAAACGGTCAAAATGGCTTCCTGGTCGGGTTTGCCATCATGTTGTCGCGCCCCAGCACAAGGATGTCGGCGATCTCAACCGCCTCGGCAAAGCTCTCGCGCGCCCGCTCGATCTCGATCGCGCCCTGCAGCACCTGGCCTCGCTCGAGGTGCTCTGCGGTCGCCACGGCATCGCCACAGATCAGCGTCGTGCACCTGGGCTGCTCAAGCAGCAGGCCCGTGAGCCCGGGCGTCACGCCCGGGAGGGGGAAAAGACTGACGTGCTCCGCGAAGCGATCGGGAGCAGCCTTGCAGCGTTGCAGGTGCGCGATCTCATGTGCAAACCTCGCCTGAAGTTCGGGGTCGGCGTCGTCTTCGTCGGCGATCGCCGCGAGCTGCCTTGCCAGCGGCACCCCCACCGCCTCGCGCTCGATCTCGCTGATCCACCACTCCGCGCCAGCGAAGGCTCCGATCCCTCGCCGGCAATCGGGATGGAACCGCGTCAGGAACACGTCGGTCACGTCGGAGGGCTTCAGGCCCGACCGCTCGGTGAGCCGCGCGGCGATGATCTGCTCGGGCAGCCCGGGATCGACGAGGATGACGCGCTTGCCCGCGCGAACGAGCGAGGTGGTCGCATGCCCCGTGCGAACAGCCTGCTGCTCGCCCCAGAGCGGATTCTCGGCGAGCGTCCCGATGCTGATGACACGCGTTTCAACCATGCCGGATCATTCGCACCCCGCCCGCGCCACGCACGGCAGGCTGCTTGCGGAATTATTCGCCCAGCACACCCTGGTCGCGGACCTCGCGAAGTCGTTCGAGCGAGGGATCGCGGGCGGCTTTCTTTCTTGCGAGCCGCTCGATCACGATGGGAGGGACCATTTGCTTCAGGACCGACAAGTCCTGTCCCATTGCCGCGATCTGCTTGATGAGGCTCGAACTCGTGTACGCGAAGCTCTGCCCCGCCACCACAAAGGCTGTCTCGAGATCGGCCACCTCGCGGTTGGTGATCGCCTGTTGAATCTCGTATTGCAGGTCGGAGAGGTTGCGAACGCCACGGAGCAGGGCGGCCGCCCCCACGCTGCGGGCAAAGTCGACGGTCAAGCCTGTGAATCCCCGAACAGTGACCTTGGCCCCCTCGGGCTCGCGCACCAGGAGCTCCTCGACGAGTGCTTTGGCCATCTCGACACGCTCCTCGGCGGCAAAGAGCTGGTCCTTCGCCGGGTTGCGTCCGACGGCGACGATCAGCTCGTCGAAGAGCCGCCGACCCCGCTGGATCACGTCGATATGCCCGAACGAGATCGGATCAAAGCTTCCCGGATAGATGGCGAGGTGCTTGCGTCCCATGCGCCAGCAGTGTACCGCACCGATTCTCTCCCGGCGCAACGACACGCCGGGGCGGAAGGCCCCGGCGTGCCATTTCACGGAGAATGCACTGCGAAACAGGGCGGGAAAAACCGCCCCAAGGTGTGAGCTTACTGATTGGGTCCCGACACAAGCTTGGATTTGGACACCACCGGAGCGGTAGTCTTTACAGCCGACTTGACCGCGACCGTCGCCCCGCTCCTGGAGGCGGCGCTCCCCGCCAGGTTCGCGTTGTTCGAGCCCGGAAGAATCGCCACTGCGTTCATCTTCGGAGCGACCTGCGTCGCCACGATCCGCCGGAGGTCAATGAACTGCTGCTCGCTCTCGATGCAGTCCCAGATCATCACACCCTTGGCACCGGCCTGCTTGGGCAACTCGACCATCTGGCGGATCACAAGGTCACTGATCCACTTGCCCTCCATCTCGCGGCCCACGTTGGGGTGATACCGGAAGTAGAGGAAGGGCATGACGGGCTTGCCGCGGGAGACTCGAACCGCCTCGCGGGTGTTGTCGAGAATGTACTGGGCGTTGGCCGCCGGGGTGTTCTCGTATTTGCCGGACGTGGGCAGGCGGTCCTCGACGGTCACGAACACCGAGTAGACGTGGGGCATGATCACATCAACCGCGTCGAAGAGCCAGCCCATCTCGTTGTCGTTGATGTTCCGCCACTTGTTCACATATGCCGGGAGAAACGTGTAGTACTCGCCGTAGGGGAACCCGTAGTAGCCCCACTTGGCCTTAGGACGAAGGCGCTTTCCCTCGCGGAGCGTGTCGAGATAGAACTTCTGGGCGGCCTGGTTGTACGTCACCTCCATGGCCCGCTCGCGAGCCGCGCCGGTGAGCCCGCGGAGAACCTGGGGCTTGTCGCGGAGCAGGTGCTCTTCCCAATCGTCCTTGAAGTCAAAGTCGCGGGCCCCGGGGGCGCCGTTGGAGCGGACGTTGGGAGTCCTGGACCAGTTGGGCTGCCACGTCTCGTAGTCGATGCACACATAGCCGCTGAAGTTCACGTCGGGGATCTTCGCGGCAATGTCACGCCCGACCTTTGCGAGGTGGGCGGTCATGTACGCCGCGTCGTCGGAGATGTGCGGGCCGGCGTACGGGAAGTTGCCGAACGAGCTCTCATAGAAGAGCACCGAGTCGCGCAGAATGCTGGTCCCGGTCAGATCGATCTGGGCCTGGAGATCCCGGTTCCCAACCTTGTTGGTCCAGGTCGTGACCATCCAGTGGGCCATGTACTCGTTCGACGCCGACACCCCGGGATTGGCCGTCGGGCCCGAGGGGGGAGTCGCCGAAGCCGCCGCGAAAGCGACTGGGCCAAACGCTGCCAGCCCTGCGAGGGAGAGAACGCGAAGGACGTTTCGGACCGGGTTGTTGCTCACACACTTCATCAGATAGGCTCCGTGAACGACGTCTCGGGGAAGTAGCGACGCGTCAAGGGCTAAGTTCAAATCCAATTCCCCGATTTGCAAGTGATTGCGGGTCATTCTCAGATCCCGCTGGTCGATTCCGCCGTAGTTCAGGGATAATCCGGCGAGTTCTCGAACTCGCCCACGCGTGCAGCGTAGTTGTTCGTGATGTGATCGGTAAGCCTCGGCACATATTGGCTTTTGGGATCCCGAGATGCGCTCGCGAAGTGGGGTCCGGCCGATACTGTTCGTGTGAGCTGCGTCACGCGCCCAGCGGGCCCTTTCGGTACTCGCATTGGAGATTATTCGATGTCCCCGGCAGTTGTTGTTGGGCTTGTGTTTGGATTCCTGCTGACCATGATCGGCTTCGTGAGACTGCTGCGCGATCCGGGCGCAGCGTGGATGCTCCTGATGGGCATGATCATGTTTACCGGGTTTGCGGTGCAGGTCGACCAGCTGGGCAACCAGTGCAACCACACGTGGCTTGAACCCTTGCAGGTTTATCGGGCCCAGATGTACCTTGGGTTCGGCTCGTTGATGTTTGTCGGTCTTCTTGTACACGTCAGCAAGGTGCGGCTCAACACGATGCCGGCCCAGGGCATGTTTCTCCTGACCATCCAGATCATGTCGTCGATGCTCAAGTTCTACCACGACGGAGCGGCCGACGCGATGCAGACGCTGGTCTTTTCGCTCGTCACGATGCCACCGGTCATGCTGCTGCTGCCTGTGATGCTCAGGGAGTGGGACGATTGGACCAAGGTGATCCGGGCGATCGCGTTTACGGGGCTTTTGTGGGGCGGGGCCACCAGCGTCCAGGTTCTGCTCAACCACCACGAGCTG
>JAYVUC010000211.1:0-7595 GCA_043788295.1 Phycisphaerales bacterium | reverse complement strand
GTGCGTTCGTGGCTGCTGGACCTGACAGCCGACGCACTCAAGCAGGACCAGACGCTCGCAGACATCAAACCGGTCGTCAGCGACAGCGGCGAGGGCCGGTGGACGGTGGCCGAGGCGATCGATCTTGACGTGGCAGCCCCGGTCATCACACTGAGCCTGCTCGCGCGGCTTCGTTCGCGCGACGCCGAGAGTTACGGCGATCGCATGCTTTCGGTCATGCGAAACGCCTTCGGCGGGCATGCGATGCAGAAGGGTGGCCACTGATGAACCCGCAGGTGCCCGAGCGGCACATGCTGATCTGCTTTGGCGCGACGGGCGATCTGGCCCATCGCAAGGTGCTGCCCTCGCTCTACCACCTCGATGAGTCGGGGCCCGCGAAGGGTCGGACGATCGTGCTGGGCGTCGCTCGCGCGGGGCTCGATGACGCTGCGTTTCGTGAGTCGGTCAAGAAGTCGCTCATCGACCACGGCGTGCCCAACGAGAAGGCTGCGGCGTGGGTGAACGCCTCCGTGTATTTCCAGACGCTGGACGACGGCGGCCCCGAGGCATTCGCCACGCTCCGCAAGCGGATCGAGACGATCGAAGAGGCCAACGGGCTCTACCAGCATCGCGTGTTCTATCTCGCGCTGCCGGTGGTTGCGTTCCCGCCCACGATCGATGCGTTCGGCAAGTCCGGGCTCAACCAGTCGAAGGGGTGGACGCGGCTTGTGGTCGAGAAGCCGTTCGGGCACGATCTGGATTCGGCGGTCGCGCTCAACGCGCTCATCCACCGTTTCTTTGATGAGTCGTGCGTGTATCGCCTGGACCATTATCTCGGCAAAGAGACGGTGCAGAACATCATCGCGTTTCGCTTCGGCAACGCCCTGTGGGAGCCCTTGTGGAACCGCGACCGCGTGAAGCAGGTCGAGATCACCGTCGCCGAAGAGCTTGGCGTCGAGGGGCGCGGGTCGTTTTATGACAAGGTTGGCGCGATGCGCGACATCATGCAGAACCACATGATGCAGCTCCTGGCCCTCACCGCGATGGAGCCGCCCGCTGTGCTCGACGGCACCGCCGTCGCCAACGAGAAGATCAAGGTGCTCCAGTCCATGTCGCCCATCACGCCCGACGACGTGATTCTCGGGCAATACGGACCCGGGCAGCTCAACGGCAAATCGCTGCTGGGATACCGCGAGGAACAGGGAGTCGCGCCGGAATCCAGGACCGAGACGTTTGCCGCCGCACGCGTCCACATCAACAACTGGCGGTGGAACGGGGTGCCGTTCTTCATGCGCACGGGCAAGCGGCTGCCGCGCAAGGCGTCGCGCATCGTCGTGACGTTCCACTCGCCGCCAGCCGCGGTTTTCAACCCGTACATCGTGTGCGGGCTTGATTGCAATCGTCTCGAGATCACGCTCCAGCCCAACGAGGGGTTCAACCTCACGTTCCAGACCAAGATGCCGGGCCAGGGCATGAAACTAGCGACCCAGCAGATGCGATTCCGCTACGGCGACACGTACGGCCCGCTCCCCGAGGCGTATCAAGCCCTGATGCTCGACGTGATGCGCGGCGACCGCACGCTCTTTGTCCGCAACGACGAGGTCGAGGCCTCGTGGAAGCTCTTCGCCCCGGTGATCGACGGCAAGGTGCCAGTCGCCGAGTATCCCGCCGGCTCGTGGGGACCGGCCGGGGCGGACAAGCTGCTCACGGAGCACGGGTGCGGGTGGACGGAGCTGTAATTTGCGATCGGAGCGGGCTATGCCGGGCACGGGCGATATCACGCGGCTGATCCGGGTATATCCCGATCTTGTCACGCTCAGCCGGGCGGCCGCGGATCGCGTGATTGCGTCGGCTTCGGCTGCGATTCGCCATCGCGGGAGATTCTCGATCGTGCTCGCGGGTGGCAGTACGCCCAAGGCCCTGTACATGCTGCTTGCCGCGGACGCGAGGGCCATCGACTGGGCCAAGGTGCATGTATTCTTCGGCGACGAGCGCTGCGTCGGGCCTGACGACAAGGACAGCAACTTTCGCACCGCGGCCGAATCTCTGCTCTCTCGCGTGCCCATCCCCCAAGCCAATGTACGCAGAATCTGCGGGGAGCTTGGTCCGGTGAGGGCTGCCGATGAATACGACAGGCTTGTCACAGATCACTTGAACGAACACATCATGTTCGATCTCGTTGTGCTGGGCATGGGGCCCGACGGGCACACAGCCTCGCTGTTTCCAGGCCGCGACACGGCAGGGGATGCGTCGCGTCGTGCTGTTTCGGTGGTCGCGCCAGCGGGCTTTGCCGTGCCGGATCGTGTGAGCCTCACGGTGGGGGCTCTCGCAGCCTCGCGCGAGACGATTGTGCTTGCGGTGGGAGCCGACAAGGCCGCGATGATCGCCCGCGCTGCCGCCGAACGTTCGGTGCCGGATTCGTGCCTGCCGATCGCTCAGGTTTGGGCTGCGTCGGCACATCTCAACTGGATGGTCGACGCGGCGGCAAGTTCAACTGCTCATGCTGCTCGTTGAATCGCGTTGCACGAGATTACCGCGAAGTGTTACCTGCCGCGGGTCTTTCCCACGCCTCGCGATGAGTTCGGTCAACTCGGAGACCGCAAGCCCGCCCAATTCGAGGAGAGGCCTGCGAAAGGTCGTCAGCGGAGGCCCCAGGTGTTTCGCGCTCGTCGGGTCATCAACTCCGATCACCGACACATCCCGCAAAATCTCAGGCCCCCCCCGGCGAGCAGCGTCGTAGATGCTCAGCGCATATTCGTACCCGCCGGCGAAAATTGCAGTGGGATGATCGCTCGATCGCAGCAACTCGGCCAGGCGTTCGACCCCTGATTCCTCGAGCCGCCATATGCCCTGACGGACGCTTGACGCGACCAAGCCCTTTGCGCTTCGTGCCGGGACCGCCTCAACAAACCCATCCCAAAGATCGGCCGCGTCGCTCGCCTTCTCGCCTCCGCCCACAAAGCCCAATCGGCGATGTCCCAGCGCAATCAGCGATGCGTATGCCTGCCTTCCGAGTTCCGTGTTGTCGATTCTGACCACGCCGTGGTCCCCCGCGCCCGCCGGTCCGCCGATGTTCACCACGCGCAGTGGTGCATTGGGAGTTTCCGAGGCCTTTCCAAACCGGATCGGACGCGACATCTGCTCCTGGGATGGCTCGATCCGCAGATATCCATCGCACTCCTTGCGGTTGTCGTCGTCGGATCGCAGTAGCACAAGGTCGATACCAAGATCCCTCGCCCGCTGACGCACGCCCGCGGCGATCTGGGCGTGGGCCCAGTCGGACAGGCACAGCTCCGGGTGCGACAAGAGCCCGATCCGCAGCCCCTGTGTTTTGAGCGACCTGCCCGCGAAATCCTCGTGCACGAGAGTCCCGCGTCCCTGCCCACGCCGCAGCATGCCCGTCGCGACAAGATCGCGCATGGCCCGATGCATCGTGACGAGCGACACCGACATTTCCGCTGCCAGTTTCAGCGTGCTGGGAAGCCGTTGTCCCGGCTTGTACTTCCCGCGCATGATCGCCTCGCGCATCGTCTCGGTGACGGCGACGTGCAGCGGTCGATTCTGTCGTGAACGAGCCTTCACAGTGAGTGAACCAGAAGCATCGCCGCATGATAGCGAAACGCCGGACCCTAGATACCTCGTGCGGCAGTTTCGACATACGCTTTACCCGCATGTCCGACTTTGTTCGCATCACCGACGTCTCACCCCGCGACGGCCTCCAGAACGAGCCGGGGATCATTGCGACGGACGACAAGGTGCGGCTCATCAAACTTCTCTCGGGCACGGGTGTGGATGAAATCGAGGCGACGAGCTTTGTGAGCCCGCGATGGGTGCCACAACTCGCCGATGCTGCTGCGGTCTGCGAGCAACTTCGCGGGTCATCACCCAAGAACCCCCTGCTCTCGGCGCTCGTCCCCAACGAGAAGGGGATGGGTGCTCTGTTGAAACTGTCTGGCGCGGGCGTGGAACGGGTGATTGGCAAGGTGTCGGTCTTCACCGCAGCATCCGAAACCTTCAGCCTCAGGAACACCAACGCGTCCATCGCCGAGGTGGTGGGGCGGTTCAAGCCCGTGGTCGCCATGGCGAAGGGCGCGGGGCTCGATGTTCGCAGTTACGTCTCGTGCGCGATCGCGTGCCCATTCGAGGGGCCTATCGCGCCCGCGAAGGTCGCACGCGTGAGCGCGATGCTGCTCGACCTTGGAATCCGTGAGGTCGATCTGGGCGACACCATCGGCGCGGGCACCGCCCAGACAACAAGCTCCCTGCTCCGCGAAGTGAATGCCTTGGGAAGCGGCTGGATCACCCTTCACCTTCACGACACGTTCGGCCGGGCTGCGGAGTGCGTTGTCGCTGCTCTTGACGTGGGCGTGCGGTCCTTTGACGGCTCGGTCGCCGGGCTGGGCGGCTGCCCATACGCGAGTACGGTGGGAAAGCGTGCTCCCGGTAACATCGACACCGCGTTGCTTGTGGAGACGATTCACCGCGCCGGCTATAGGACGGCTGTTGATCTGGACAGACTAGGCGAGGCAGCGGCATTCGCCCGCGAGATCGTCGCGAACGCGAGGGCCACGGCATGATTCGCATGGAAACGCGAGAGCCCGTCGCGCTGCTCACGCTTGCCCGCCCCGATCGGCGCAACGCTCTCACGCCCGACATGCTTAAACGTTTGGTCGAAGCGATCGAGAGCATCGCCGCGACCTCGTCCCGCGCGATTGTGATCACCGGCGACGGGCCCGTCTTCTGCTCGGGCTTTGATCTCCTGCTGTGCAAGGAATCTCCCGACGGTACGACCATGCGTGCGCTTCTCACCGGACTCTCACGGGCCATCAGCATCCTGCGATCGCAGCCGCTCCCCGTCGTTGTCGCCGCCCACGGAGCGGCACTCGCGGGCGGGTGCGCACTGCTTGGTGCCGCCGATCTCGTCGTGACCAACGACGACGCCAAACTGGGATACCCGGTGCTGAAACTCGGCATCTCACCCGCCGTGTCCGCGCCGTTTCTTCGACTTCTGGCGGGCGATGGCGTCGCTCGCGAGCGCATGCTCGATACACGGCTCATTTCCGGCCGTGAAGCTTCTCGCGTCGGCATGGCCCACGAATCACTCGCGGACCCGGCGGCCGTCCTGCCTCGCGCACTCACCCTCGCCGCGGAACTCGCTGCAAAGCCGCAGGGAGCCATCCACGCGACCCGCCGCTGGCTCAACGAGCTTCAAGGCGACACCCGCACCGTCGCCGCCCATGCTTTGGACGCGTCTTTGTCTCTCACCGGCGGCGATGAGGAACGCACGATGCTGCCCGCCGCGTGGGCACGCTAGATAACTCTCAACGGACGCAAAGGACCGCCCATGACCCTCGCACTGCTCGAAGTCAATAACCGCATCGCGACGTTGACACTCAACCGTCCCGAGTCACGCAACGCCCTGTCGCTCGACCTGCTGGCGTCGCTGCACTCGCGCATCAATGAACTCGCCGCGCAACCTGAGGTGACGGTGGTCGTGCTTACGGGTGCCGGCAAGTCGTTCTGCGCCGGGATGGACCTCAAAGACGTCTCGACCGACGAGGGGCTTGCTGCGGGGCTGCCGCTGAAGCTCCTGCGTTCGCTCGCCGAGCTGACGATCAGGCTCCGAAAGCTGCCGCAGGTTGTCGTAGCGATGGTCAATGGGGCGGCGATCGGCGGCGGGTGCGGGCTGGCGTGCGTGGCCGATATCGCCCTGACGCACACCGACAGCAAGATGGGGTTCCCGGAGGTCGATCTGGGCGTCTGTCCCGCAGTGGTCGCTCCGTGGCTTGTTCGCAAGGTCGGCGCGGGACGGGCACGCGCGATTCTTCTTCGCGGAGGGCTCATGTCCGGTCAGATGGCGTTTGAGACTGGGATTGTCAACCATGTGGTCCCCGCAGCTGCCGACTTGCACATCGCCTGCGAAGAACTCGTGGGGCGGATCGCTGCGGGTGGTCGTTTGGCGATGCGCAAGACCAAGGAGCTGCTCAACGAGCTCGATGGCTCGCTCGACGACGCGGCGGTGCTTCGCGGGGCTGAAATCTCGGCGGCCGTGCTGGCCACGCCCGAGGCGCAGGCGATGCTCCGCGCGAAGCTTGCGTAGATTCGGTATGGGGAGCCTTAGGGCCCGGTTTGGAGAATCAGACCATCAAGACACGGTTCGGAGAACCGGACCACCAAGAGAACCGGGCCACCTATCATTTGTCGGGGCATGGGCACGGAGGTTCGATGCACATCAAGCAGGTCGATCGCGCGGCCAACCCGGCGAGCATTCAAGTCACGTTTCTCGCCGTCGATCACGATTCGTGCGGCATGAACGGTCCCGAACAGATCGTGATGGCGTCCCCCACGCAGACGCTGCTGGACGTTGCGCTCGAGAGCGGGATCAACATCGAGCACGCGTGCGGGGGCGTGTGCGCGTGCTCCACATGCCACGTCTATGTCGAGAAGGGCATGGAGTACCTGAGCGAATCGACCGAGGCCGAGGAAGACCGTGTCGAGGAAGCGCCGGGCTTGCAGCGCAACAGCCGCCTGAGCTGCCAGTGCGAGATCCAGAAGAGCTCGGGCCCGATCATCGTCCGCATCCCCGGGTGGAATCGCAACGCGGTGAAGGAAGTGCCGCACTAAACGTTCTGGTGGCACAGGTCTCCAGACTTGTGTTTCTTCATGGCTCACCGCACGCGCTGCTCTGGAGAGCAGTGCCACCAAAGGCATGATGCTCACGCTCGCCATGATGCAGGCAGGAGACGCGATCCCGATCTTGGGCGTGATGGGATTGGCAGGCCTTGCCGCGCTGTATGTCGCGTTCATGCCCAAGCCGGGACACGCGGAGCCTCTGTGTGCGAAATGCGGCTATGTGATCACGGGCCTGGCGGCTGGTGTGCCGTGCCCCGAGTGCGGCTCGGAGCTTCAAGGCGATGGAATCTCAGAGCCCGTGTGTGAGTCCAGGAGCGCGATCAGGCGTGCGATCTATCTCCTGGTCGGGCTCGCGCTCTTGTGGGTGCCTGTGGTGGTCTGCGCGTATGAATGGACAGGCGTGCGGACCTACGTGGATGCGACGCACCGTTTCCAGCCCCGGTCCAACATCTTTCAGGATGTGGAGCTGACGTGGCGCGAGACGGCACGAGCCGGCATTGATAAGGCTGCCAATGTCTCTTCTGTTGAGCTTGTGCTGACGCTGAACGACGGGCGCAAGGTTGATCGGCGGATTCGCCTGGGCGACCGCACGCCCGAAGCGGTCGCGGCCGAGGTCGGCGCGTGGCTCAGGAGCGGTGCTGTCGGTATCGGTTCGGCCGGCGGCGAAGGGCCCGCCAATGGACTCGCCGCCGTGGTCGCTTCCGCCTTTGGTGGCCTGCGCTCGCTCGACACCATGAGCATCGAGTTTCAGACGATCGCTGCTTCTTCCGTTCGCACGAGCGAGCGGCCGGTGTGGCTCTCGTTTCTCTTTGTCGTCGCGGTCCCTGTGTCGCTTATCGTGGGGCTTTGGCGCATCATCCGGGTCGTGGGCGAGGAGCCGGGCAGCAGCCGCTGAACGATGCGACTTCGGATTCGTCGTTCAGCGCGCGATCTTCACCGCGTCGAGCCCGAAGAAGCTCCGTGTTCCCTTCGACGCGGAATTC
>JAYVUC010000210.1:0-6957 GCA_043788295.1 Phycisphaerales bacterium | reverse complement strand
TGCCGGTTTTTTCGCTGATGGGGCTGAAGAGGTCGAGGATTTCTGTGTCTTGGAGGGCTTCGCAGGAGTGTGGGGTGTTGCCGGGGAGGACGAGGACTTGGCCAGCGGAGACCAGCACCTCGCGCCGTTGTGGGGAGCCGACGGCACCGAGGCCGAACCGGCACTGGCCCGAGAGGACGACGACGATTTGTTCGTTGTCGTGCTGGTGGGTTGCGAGGATGAAGCCGGATTGGAGCTGCACCTTTGAGATCATCATTTGCTCGCCGATGACGCGTTGGCGGGTGATTTTGGGCATGGGGGTATCGGTGGGGAGGTCGGCGAGGGTGAGTACGCGGGCGTTCATGGGGCTCTCCAGGGCTTGTACGGGTGTTTGGGGGGGCCAGATTGAGCGTATTCGGGCTGTGGTTCTGGGACGGCTGGGTCGGGGCGAGTGATTTCACTTGGACGCTGGGCTGGTTTGTGCTAGACTCAGCCAGACTGATGCGGGAAGAATCGGTGGTTTGCTCACCATACCGGCCGAAGCGTGCAATGGCCCCTTTCTTGCCCGACATTCAAGCGAGACCCGCGAGTCAATCGCCAGACCGATTTCAAGAACCTTTGGAGCCAGTCATGAAGTCAGTTCAAATCCGCATGGTTCGTCACGCTGCCCTGGTCGCCGGTTTTGCTGGTGCGGCGTTCGCAGGGGCAGCGGCCTGGGCGGACGTGGTGACGGTTTCGACTACCGCCGCCAGGACTTTCTTTCCAAGTGTCGTCACTGTCCATCCGGGCGACACGGTTCACTTTAACGTTCAAAGCTGCTGTCACAGCGTCGATCAGTCTTCGTCCGCAGCCTCATGCACGCCGCTCACAGGCGGGTTCTCAACACACGGGTGCGGCGCGACGGGACTTGATGTCGTCATTCCTGCCAACGCCACGGGCTCCATCTTCTACATCTGTCAGTGCCACTGCGCACTTGGCATGAAGGGCCGAATTGATATCGTCGCATCGTGCAACGCGGCTGGTGTGTCCTCGCATCCCACCGACACCGAGACGTGCCCCGGCGGGTCGGCCAGCTTTACCGTGGTGGCCTCGGGCACCGCTCCGTTCACGTATCAGTGGAAGCACGGGGTGACGAATGTCGGGGGACCTTCGGCGAGTCCGACCCTCAACCTGACCAACGTTTCGCCCTCGGACGGCGGTTCGTACACCTGCGTCGTGACCAACGGATGTGGCAACGCAACGAGCAATGCGGCCATACTCAACGTCTGTCACGCGGACTTCAACTGCGACGGCTCGCTGGATTTCTTTGACTACGACGATTTCGTGAACGCCTTTGAGGCGGGCACGCCGAGCGCCGATTTCAATGGCGACACCGCGATCGATTTCTTCGACTACGACGATTTCGTGACGGCCTTCGAGACGGGCTGCTGAGTACGTCGCCGGTTGCTGAGCACGTCGGTGGAGCTGGCGACAATTCCTATCTGCGCACGCTGGTGATGATGACGGGGCGCATGGGGATGTTGGCGAGATCCAGTTCTTTCGAGGAGTAGGTGTCGGCCTTGACCATCTCGTCGAGGATGTCCATGCCGGAGGTGACGTGCCCGAAGACGGCGTATCCGGCGTTGCCGGTCTTCTCTCGGGCGGTGTCGAGCCTGGCGTTGTTGTTGACGTTGAAGTAGAACTCGCGTGTCGCGGTGTCGGGGTCGGTGTCGCGGGCCATACCGATGGTGCCGCGGGTGTTCTTGAGCCCGTTTTTCCACTCGTTCTTGATGGGTCGATCGCCTTTGAGTTCTTCGAGCGCCATTGTGTGCCCGCCGCCCTGAACCACGAAGCCCGGAACGACTCGGTGGAAGATTGTGCCGTTGTAGTCGCCTCGGTCGGCATACCGGAGGAAGTTTTCGACGCTGATGGGCGCCCGGTCGTGGTCGAGCTCGATCACGATGTCGCCCGCGGTGGTCTGCATCGTCACGGTGATGAGCCTGGGGAGCGAGGCGTCGTATCGTGACTCCTGTGATGTTGCCGTCCGCAGCGGGGCCGCGCAGCCGGCGAGGGCGAGTAGACCAAACGTGACCGGTATTGACATGAGCCGCATGGGGAGTTCCTCGTGATGGCGCATGATACCACGACAAGCGGGCCCTGATATGCTCCGCCCATGACCGATGAGACCAAGGCCTTGCTCGAACTGTGCTCTCTCTGGGCTGCCGGCGCTTTCGCGGGGGTGGTAGTGGCGGGGACGGCCCTGACGCAGACGAAATGGGTTTCGGCAGTGCTCTCGGCGTTCGTCACGCGTGCGCCTGGGCTAGACCTTGTCGTTGCGGGCTTCAGTTGGATTCCGTGGGTGTTCGCCGTCGCGTTTGCGGGTTGGTGGGCTGTGTTCGCCACGCTTGTGGGGCAATATCTGGGCCTCTTCGTGTGGAGCTGGGTGCACGAGACGATCTGCCGCCGGCAGATGAAGGGGCCTCGCATCGTCGGCTATATCAACCGCCGCGTGGGCCGCTTCGCCAACCATCTCGCCCTCGCCGTCACGGCCGTCGCATTTCCGATTTTCTGGGGCATCCGCTTCGGCGAGGTGTTTGTCTACCCATTCCTCGTCTGGATCATCAAGCTCCCGCCCTATCGCCACGCCGAATGGGTCAATGTCTCGCGCCAGAAGTTCAACGGGCTCGTGGGGCACGATCTCATCTGGTGCCTCTACTGCGACTGGATGACGGGCGTGTATTCGCTGGGCGCGGAGATGCTGCGAAATGTCGAGAGCTTCTGGTGCCCGATCAAGTTCTACGACGGGAAGAAGTGCGACAACTGCAAGATCGACTTTCCCGACATCGCCGGGGCGCGGGGGGGCGGATGGGTCGAGCCGACCGGCACGATGGCCGACGTTGTCGAGGCGATGAAGGTCCACTACGACGGCGGGGATCATTCGTGGTGGGGACATCCGGGGCGGACGCAGCAGCTTACCGTCGATGGCCGCCCCGCCGCACCATCGGATCACAAGGACTGAGAAATGAGACTTCACTGGCCTTTCGGGGCGATTTTCGCGTGTGTGTGTGCGCATCCTTCGCTCGCGTTCCAAGCCGATGCATGCGACATTTCGAGCACGCTTGCGCCGATTGTTGTGAAATCCAAGGTGCCTGGGATGGCCGCGGCGATCATCAAGGACGGGAAGATCGTCGCGGTGGGGGTGTCGGGCGTGCGAGCGTTGGGCCATGAGCAGAAGGTCACCATCGAGGACAAGTGGCACCTGGGCTCGTGTACCAAGGCGATGACGGCCACACTCGCTGGGGTGATGGTGGAAGAGGGTTCGATGTCGTGGGATCGCACGCTCGCCGGAGCATTTGCGAAAGTTGAGATGAAGCCCGCGTGGAAGGCCTGCACGCTCGACATGCTGCTGCGCAATCGCGGCGGCGTGCCGACGGATCTGAACAAGGATGGGCTCTGGAGCCGACTGTGGAACACCAAAGCAAGGCCACCCGGTGCTCGGCTGGAATTGCTCGCCGGCGTGCTTGCGTGGGAGCCCAGTTCCACGCCGGGTACGAAGTACGAGTATGCGAATGGCGGATTTGCGATCGCCGGGGCGATGCTGGAGACTCAGGCTGGCGAGCCGTGGGAGGAATTGATTGCAAAGAAGGTGTTCGTGCCGCTCGGAATCATGTCAGCGGGGTTTGGTGCTCCCGGAACGCTCGACAAGTATGATCAGCCGTGCGGGCACGCCAAGGGCAAGGTGATCAAGCCGGGCCCTGGCTCCGACAACCCAGCGGCGATCGGTCCTGCGGGGACGGTCCACATGAGCATCGGCGATTGGGCGCGCTTTGTCGCGGCGCACGCGTCGGGGGAGACGACGCCTGCGAAGGACGAGAAGCGACTGCTCAAGCCAGAGACATTTAGAAAGCTGCACACCCCGGCCGACGACGCGAACGTCAAGTACGCGATGGGCTGGATCGAGACCACGCGTCCCTGGGCCAAAGGGGCGGGCAAGGGCGATGTGGGCCGCGTGCTCACGCACAACGGCTCCAACACGATGTGGTATTGTGTGGCGTGGGTGGCGCCGGAGCATCAATTCGCGGTGGTTGTTGCGTGCAATCAGGGTGATGGGGAGTCGGTCACGGCGTGCGATCAGGCGGCGGCCGCGCTCATACAGCTCGACGCTGCCAAGTGAGCGATCAGTCGATGACCTGATGCAATCGTCCTTGTGCGTCGCTCAGCAGCTTGTCTGCCGCCTCGCGGGTCACGTTGCGCCGCGCCATCACGATCGCCGTCTTCGCGTGCCCGCCGGCATGATGGAGTAATTCGAACGTGGCTGCTCGATCAAGGCCTGTGAGCATGGCGATCACCCTCGCGGCCCGATCGCGGAGTTTGTCGTTGCTGGCCCGCATGTCGACCATGAGGTTCTCGTACACGCGGCCCATGCGGACCATGAGCGTCGTGGAGATGATGTTGAGGGTCATCTTCGTCGCTGTACCGGCTTTCATTCGTGTCGAGCCCGTCAGAACTTCGGGGCCTGTTTCGAGAACTATCAGATGATCCGCCGACGCGGGCCTGGGCACGGGTGAGCACGACAAGAGGCCTGTCAACGCCGGGTCCGCGAGCGATTTTGCATATTCGAGAGAGCCGATGGGGTAGGGAGTGGTGCCGCCAGACGCGATCCCCAGCACCGAGTCTTTGCTCGAGAGTTTGAGAGACTCAAGATCCGCCCACGCTCCGCGCGGGTTGTCTTCCATTGCCTCACTCGACACGCGCAGGGCACCATCACCCCCCGCGATGATGCCGATGATCCGCCCCGGCTCGATGCAGAAGGTGGGCGGGGCCTCGGAGGCATCCAGCACCCCGAGCCGCCCGCTTGTGCCCGCCCCGACGTATATCAGCCGTCCCCCCGCGAGAAATCCGGGCTCGGCCGCCTCGATGAACGCGGTGATCGCGGTGGCTGCCTTGTCCACCGCGTCCACCGTCGCCTGATCCTCGCGGTTGATGAGCCCGACGCAATCAGCCACGCTCATGGCGTGCAAGGCCGTTGAACGCGGGTTGCGCTGTTCGGTCAAGATTCGCGCACGGTCTGGGGGAAGTGTGGCACACACGCCACAGTTTATGCCCGCGCCAGCCGCGAATCTGGTATCATGTTCGGCGTCACACGGAGCACCCGGAGATGCGCATGGCAATTTATATCGTTCTCGCCCTCGTCGGCCTGGTTCTGCTCCTCGCGGGCATGTTGGGAATCATCGGGTCGTTCATTCCCGTGTCGCACACGGCGACGATGACGGTGACTGTGGCGATGCCGCGGGATCAGGTCTGGGCGTTGATCGACGATGTCGCGGGCTTTCCGAAGTGGCTGCCGAACATCGACAAGGTCGAGATTCTGCCCGATCACGACGGGCATCGTGTGTTCAAGCAGAGCCAGGGGCGAAACGCGTTCGTGCTCGAAGAAACGGTCAAGACGCCGCCCAGCGTGGTCACGCGCACGATCACCGACGTGAACGCGATGTTCACAGGAAGCTGGGAGCATCGTTTTGAGGAGGCGGGCCCGGGGCGAACCAGGATCACCGTCAACGAGACGGGCACGGTGCCGAGCCCGATCCCGCGGGCGATCACGAGGCTCGCGGTGGGGTACGACTACTACCTGAACAAGTTTGGCGAGGCGTTGAAAGCCAAGTGCGGGACGTGAGGCGGCCATTTCCGTCCCCAAATCGGCGTTGATTGTGTTATCTGATTGAAGATGCCGGGTCGGCCCGAACCGCGGTGGCGATTCAGCCGATAATGACTCTATCGAGCCTGTCGCCGCCATCTCCGCCGCCAGCCGTACACCGGTGCCCGGCCCGCTCTCGGCCGACCACTTCCGGGCCATCGCCGACGCGCGTTTGCGGTCGAAGAAGATCATGCGGGCGGCTGCGGTTGCGGTGTTCAATGGCTGGACGCTGGCGATTTTCGCGGTGCTGACGGCGGTGATGGTACTCTTTGGCGATTGGACGGCCGGAGTTCTGGCGGCGATACTGGGCATCTTTGCGGCGATCGAGCTTCGCGGGGCTGCGATGTTCCGCCGCTACGATGTGGCTGCCGCCCGGATGCTTGGGTTCAACCAGCTTGCGTTGGGACTTGCGATCTTTGTTTACGCGGCGTGGAGCTATTCCCATTCGGCGGTGACTGAAACAACACAGACGGGCGACCCGCAGATGGACGAGATGCTCAGGAACATCGCATCTGATCCCGCGTTCAAGAACGCCGAACACATCGCGCGTGTCGCGCTGTATGGCAGCATGGCGCTCATCGGCCCGCTGCTGCCGGGCCTCAACGCCTGGTATTACTTCAGCCGTGGAACGGTTGTCCGCAAGCTGCTGGCCACGACGCCGCCCTGGGTGATTGATGCGTTGAAGGCGGCGGCATAGCGGGTGACTGAGATACCCGTGCCTCGATGCCTCATGCCTTGATGCCTTCTTCTCAATCGCCACACGCGACGCGAAAGGCGAGAAGAGGGTTTGAGTTTGAAGAAGGCACCGAGGCATGAGGCATCATGGCATCGAGTGGTGGTGGTTCACAACTTCCTCAACGCCTCCACCAGTGTGTCGATGTCCGCCGCGGTGTGGGCGGCCGAGATCTGGCACCGGAGCCTCGCGTGGCCCTCGGGGACCACGGGGTAGCCAAAGCCGATCACGAAGACGCCCAGTTCGAGGAGTCGTTTGCTCATCGCGATCGCCTTGGCGGTCGGGCCGACGATCACGGGGCAGATGGCGGTGGGGGACTCCAGGACATCAAAGCCCGCAGCCTTGATCTTCTGGCGTGCGTAGGCGACGTTGTCCTTGAGCTTCTGCACGCGCTGAGGCTCGCGGAGCATGATCTCGATCGCTTTCTTGGCTGAGCAGGCGACGGTCACGGGCAAGGCGTTTGAGAAGAGCGTGGGCCTGCCGCGTTGGATCAAGAGTTCGGTGACTCGCTTGGACCCGGCGACGAAGCCGCCCGCCCCGCCGCCCAGAGCTTTGCCGAGGGTGCCGGTGA
>JAYVUC010000209.1:0-12100 GCA_043788295.1 Phycisphaerales bacterium | reverse complement strand
CGCGCGATGTGATTGACCCGGGGTGGTACGCGCCCCCGGCGGGGACGCTCGTGCTCCCGGCTACGGATGAGGCGTTCCGCGCCGCGGGCGTCGCGTCAGACGGCTCGGGCGCGCCCACGCCGCCGGAGGGTGCGCTCCGCCCGCACAAGCAGGCCCCGCCCCTGACGCGGCCCAACGAAAAATAGACCTACGCCGCCACCGTCTCGCTACAAATCTCCGACCACGGTCCCTTCTCGCCGCGGGTGTTGACCCAGCGGAGCATGTAGATCGCCGTCTGCCGCGCGAAACTCAGTTCGGACGGTCGGGCGGCTGGTCAGGGCCAGGAACGACAGCGCGGCGGGGTCCGTCGGCGCGGGCGGCTGCGTTCACGGCTCCGCACCGTGCTCCCCGCGCGCGGCCTCGAAGACTTCCTTCGCCGCGCCCGCGTTCATCACCGCGATGCCCACGCCCACCACCAGGTCCGGCCAGATCGACGTGAGCGCATAGGTCAGCCCGCCCGCGGCGATGATGGCGATGTTGGCGAAGGCGTCGTTGCGGGCCGAGAGGTAGGCTCCCTTGCTCAGCGAGCAGTTGCGGTGCCGGTGCTTCGCCAGCAGGAACGCGCAGCAGATGTTGACCGCCAGCGCTCCGGCCCCGGCCAGCGCGAGCGGCAGGGGCGCGGCGGGGACGCCGCTCTCGAACTTGTTCCACGCGGCCCACAGCGCGGCGACGGCGGGGACCAGCAGCAGCCCGGCCAGCACCATCCCCACCCGGGCGCGGGCCTTGGCGCTCCACGCCAGCGCCACGACGATCAGCCCGTTGATCGAAGTGTCTTCGAGGAAGTCGATGCTGTCGGCCAGGAGCGACACCGAGCCGATGGAGACGGCCACGCCGAACTCCACGAAGAAGTACGCGAGGTTGAGCACGGCCACGATGAGCGCCGCGCGGCGGAAGGCGGAGGATGAGGCGGTGTCGGACATCAGAGCAAGCGTATCGGGCGCGGTCGCACGGCGCACCTACGCCGCCACCGTCGCACTACAAATCTCACTCCACGGCCCCTTCTCGCCGCGGGTGTTGACCCAGCGCAGCATGGAGACCGCCGTCTTGCCGTCCGCCGCCGCCGGCACCCCCGTGGCGAAGGTGGCTTTGGTGGTCAGCGTCAGGAACGAGTTTCATTCACACCTCCTCGTCCAACACGCCCGCGGGCCGCGCGCGGCGGGTCGGCGTGGATTCGTCGGGGAGAAGCCCAGAACGCTACGCCTTGCGCTGCGGGTTCCAATCGTGCTTCTCTCCCCGCGCGTGCTTGCACCACGCGTAGATGGCCTCGCAGACCACCATGCCCTGCGCCAGTTGCTTGTGGTCGTCGTCAAACACCTGAGAGAGGCCGATCAACACCGCGTAGACGCCAGGCACTGCGGCGCGAGGCCATGCGTGTCGGTGTCGGCCCCGCGGATGATCGTCGCCATCTCCGCGAGCGCGGGGTCGGTCAGGTTGTGCTTCTTGATGAGCGCATCGAAGGAGCACAGCGGCCCATCGTGCGTGAGTTCGACGCCCTCGATCTCGTAGGGGATCGCGCCGCTCTTGGCCGCGAAGCTGGCGACCACATCGGCGGGGAGAAAGATGAACTGGGCATCCTTGTCCACGAACCACTTGATGAGCCAGGGGCAGGCGATGCGGTCGATCTTGGGGCGGCGGCCGGCGCGTCGAGCACGCCCCCACCCGTCCACGCCGCGGGCAGGACGAAGCTGGTGCGTGCATCGGCTTTGGACCAAACACCCACCCCGCCCTCGCCCGCGCGTCGAGCGTGCATTTGATCTTGTCGCCATTGTGTGTCACCTCGATCGTGTGCCACATGCCCGTCGAGTGCTTCGCGTCCACGCTGGCCAGTTGCTTCCGCGATCCGTCTTTCACGACATAGAGCCGGAAGTTGCCCTCCAAGGGGTTGGCGCGGCAGATGTAATAGTTGTCCGCGTCCTTCACGCACCAGACGGGCCCGCCCCCTGATCGCTCGTCCCAGCGCCAGCCCGGAAGCGGATCGTGAACGTCCCGTCCTTGAACCGACGGGCGTCATTGAGGTAGTGATTGAACGCCGAAGTGGAGGTGTGGTTGCTTGCGACGAGCGATAGGATGTGCAAGCCCTCCGGGGCGTCCTTCTCCTCTTCCACCGCTCACGCCGCAAGTGGGGTGCCCCCGCCGGTGGTCGCGGCATGCCACAAACCATCCAACCCTGCCAATGTCTCGCTCGCCTTCGCCGAGTCCGGCGCGGCGTCCTTGCGCGGGGCTTAGCAGCAGGCCGTCGAAAGTACCAAGGCAACGGCTGCCAAGGCGACGATGGTGCGTGTGTTCATGGAGTGATGGTAGCTGGGCGCCCCACGCCTCCGCGAGCCCGCACCCGGCGAGATATCAGCAGCACCGATTGGTGGGAGGAACGCGGAGGGGAAGGAAGTGTGCTAAGGCATGGGCACGCGTGCGGGCATGAACTCGTGTTGCGTTGTTGTCCCTGCCTCTTTCATTCCAAGTTTCCGACCTTCTCCCTCGTCCTTCTGCTCCCCTCTGATCCCTCTGCGTTCCCCGTCTTCTCCTACGTCGCCGCTGCCGCCCGCACTCGGGGCAGAGTGAGTGAGCATCATCGTTCCTGGGCAGGGTCAGACTGCGGGTCGGTACACAAGGCTACGAAAAAAAGTTCCAACAAGAGTGGGGACTATCGCGAAAGGCTGCAACACGGTCGCGTGGCTCGGATGACGATGGGCGAAAGTCTCAGGAATGCCCCCGGAGTTCCGAGATCGGGCACCCCCAGAGTCAATGGCCCTCTGGTCGAACGGTCGATAGGGAGGCGTATGATCGCAAGGCCGGCACACGGCGGTTTGTCAGGCATTTGTACGCAGAATTACACGGATCGGCCTATGACTTCTCAGCAACCTTCTCCCTCGCCAAAATCTCGCGCAACCACAGCGTCTGTCAATAGTTGGAGTGCCGAATACATCGACGCGCTTTACGCACAGTTTAAGGCCGACCCGGGGTCGCTTGAGTCTGATGTGCGGGCGTTCTTTCAGGGGTTTGATCTTGCTGTGGGGTCGCCAACGGCTTCTGGTGCTGCCGCGTCGTCGGCCGACATGGCTGCCCAGAAGTTGACCGCGCTGTACCGGACGCTTGGGCACAAGGCGGCCACACTCGATCCGTTGAATCAGCCGCGAGAGGCGGTCCCGGTTCTCGATCCGGTGATGCACGGGTTCACCGATCTCGCCGCCCAGCTCGTGGGCGGCGGCACGCTCGGCGAGCTCGTCGCGCGGCTTCGCGCGACGTATTGCGGCACCACCGGCGCGGAGTTCATGCACTGCGACACGCCCGAAGAGCGCGAGTGGTTCATCGCGCGATTTGAGGGAACTCAAGAGCCGATGGCCGCGGAGCGGCAGAAGCAGATTCTGGCGCACCTGACGGCGTCGGAGACATTCGAGAAGTGGCTTCAGAAGCGGTACCAGGGCAAGAAGCGATTCAGCCTCGAGGGCGGCGAGTCGGTGATTCCCATGATGAAGCTGATGACCGAGCATGCGGCGAGCCTGGGCGTGAAAGAGATCATCCTGGGGATGGCCCACCGCGGGCGCTTGAACGTCCTGCGGCACTATTTGGGCAAAGCCACCGAGCGGATCATCACCGAGTTTGAGGACTCGTGGTCGGAGGGGCTTGAACAGGGCGGCGGCGACGTGAAGTACCACCGCGGCTCGTCGTACGACCAGGAAACGCCCTCGGGCACCGTCCACATCTCGATGCTGAACAATCCGTCGCATCTGGAGTCGGTGAATCCGCTGGTGACGGGGCGTGCCCGGGCGCGTCAGGAGCATTTCCGGGCCGAGAGTGGCGGGAAACAAAGCGGTACGCGCGAGGTCGCGGCACTGCTTGTCCACGGCGACGCGGCGGTGAGCGGGCAGGGTGTCGTCACCGAGTGCCTGAATATGGCGTATCTCGAGGGATACTCCGTGGGCGGCACGCTGCATCTGGTGATCAACAACCAGGTGGGGTTCACCACCGATCCAAGCGACGACCGATCGACCGAATATTGCACGGATCTCGCGATGATGATCCACGCGCCGGTGCTGCACGTGAACGGGGACGACCCCGAGGCGTGCGTGCGTGCGGCGATCATGGCGATCGACTACCGCGACACGTTCAGCAAGGACATTTTCGTCGATGTGGTCTGCTTCCGCCGCCACGGGCACAACGAGCAGGACGAGCCGAGTTACACGCAGCCCGCGCTGTACACGCTGGTGAAAGAACATCCGGGAACACGGGCGGTCTACGCGCGGCGCCTCGTTGTGGCCGGTGTTCTGACCCAGGCTCAGGCTGAGGCGATGGTCGAGGTGGAGAGCGCATCGCTCGACAAGGCGCAGGACTCGGCAAAGGCTGCCCCGGTGAATCCGGTGACGCCCCCGGGCCTTGGGCGCTGGACGGGGTTCATCGGGAAGTACACATTCGAGTCGCCCAGGACGGCCGTCGACGCGGCGACCCTTGCGGCGGTGTGCACGGCGATGGGGACGACGCCACAGGGGTTCAATGTTCATCCCAAGCTGAAAGACACACTCGACAAGCGAACCAAGCTGCCAACCACGAAGAAACTGAACCACGCGGACTCGGAGCAAATTGCGATCGGGACGATGCTGCTCGAAGGAACACCTGTGCGTCTTTCGGGGCAGGACTCGCGTCGCGGCACGTTCTCCTCCCGGCACGCCGTCGCCCGCGACGAGAAGACGGGCGAGCGATGGACCTTTCTGAATCATATCAAACCGGACCAGGCGGCCTTCAACGCCTGGGACAGCCCGCTGTCGGAATACTCGGTGATGGGCTTTGATTACGGGTACGCGCGCGCGAACCCGCACTGCCTGGTGATGTGGGAGGCGCAGTTCGGCGACTTCTGCAACACGGCCCAGGTCATCATCGACCAGTACATGGCCGCCAGCGAGGTGAAGTGGGACCGCTGGGCGGGGCTCTGCCTGCTGCTCCCGCACGGGTACGAAGGCCAGGGCCCCGAGCACAGCTCGGCACGCCTCGAACGATTCCTGCAACTCTGTGCCGACGACAACATGGAGGTCGTGTATCCCTCGACGGGCGCGCAGGTCTTCCACATGCTGCGGCGGCATGTGAAGCGGAACTTCCGCAAGCCGCTGATCGTCATGACGCCCAAAAAGTTCCTGCGTGTCGAGACCTCGACGATCGACGAGCTGACGAAGGGTTGGTTCCAGCACCTGATCGACGACCCGACGTGGGCGAGTAGTGGGGGGGCGGATGTGAAGGCGGTGCGAAAGGTGATCTACTGCACCGGCAAAATATACCACGAGATGAACGATCGACGCACCGCCCTTGGCAAGCAGGACACCGCCATCGTGCGGATCGAGCAGCTCTACCCGTTCCACGTTGAACTTGCCCGAAAGATCGACGCGCTGTACCCCAAGGAGGCGCAGCGTTGCTGGGTGCAGGAAGAGCCGCGGAATCAGGGTGCGTTCATGCACGTCGCGGACACGATGCGCGAGAAGCTGGGTATTTCCCTGACATACGTGGGGCGCGACGCATCTGCTTCGCCGGCGACCGGCAGCGAGCACGCCCACAAGAAGCAGCAGGAGAAGATCATCTCGGGCGCGATCGGGCCCATGGGCGGGGCGGGAGAGCCGGCGAAGCCCGGTGCGCCCAGCGGAAACGGATCGCCCGCACGGGCGATCGAGCCGGCGATGAAGGCAGTTCACAAGCCGGTGAAGGCGACGCGTTGAGTCAGGAAATTGAGCCGGGGGCATGAGGCCCGGGCGAGAGCGGCGAACGAATCGAAAGAGGCCGAACCATGGCAGTCGACATCGTGATTCCATCAGCGGGCGAGAGTGTGACGAGCGGCGTGGTGCTGCGATGGGTGAAGAAAATCGGCGATTTCATCAAACGCGACGAGACAGTGCTCGAGGTCGAGACTGACAAGGCGACCATGGAGGTGCCAGCCCCTGCGGCGGGCGTGCTCCTTTCGCAGGGCGTAAAGGAAGGCGACACGATCCCCATCGGCGCAAAGGTCGGGAGCATCGACGAGAGGGCGACGGCACCGGTGGCGAGTGCCGCAGTTGAGGCGAAAGCAGCGGCCCCTGTGCCAGTTCATGTCGGGGCGGCCGAGGCGAGCGAGGACGTGCGGGCGACCCCATTGGCAAGGAAGACGGCCGAGATGCTGCGGGTGGACCTTGGGAAGGTGGCGGCGACAGGACCAGGCGGCAGGGTGCGCGAGGCAGATGTGGTGGGAGCGGCGAAGGGGAATGGGAAGGCGCACGCCCCGGAGGGGCGTGCCGCCATCGGTGCCACAGGGACCATGCGTGAGAAGATGACGCCCATCCGCTCGCGGATCGCGCAGCGGCTCGTGCAGGCGCAGCACACCGCCGCGATGCTGACCACATTCAACGAGGTCGATATGGGCCCGGTGATGGACCTGCGCAAGCAGTACAAGGAAGAGTTCGAGAAGAAGCACGGGATTGGGCTTGGGTTCATGTCGTTCTTCGTGAAGGCCTGCACAGCCGCCCTGCGTGCGTTCCCGATGGTGAACGCGTGCATCGTCGAAGAGGCCGGTCAATTGATGATCGAGAAGCACGCGACGCAGGACATCGCCGTCGCGGTGAGCACGCCCAGGGGGCTGATCGTGCCGGTGATCCGCGATTGCCAGAGCCTTTCGATGGCGGCGGTCGAGGCGACGATCAAGGATCTGGCAGGCCGCGGCAAGGACGGCAAGCTCACGCTCGAAGAGATGCAGGGCGGCACGTTCACGATCACCAACGGCGGGACTTTCGGCAGCCTGATGAGCACGCCAATCCTCAACCCGCCTCAATCGGCAATTCTGGGAATGCACGCGATCAAGAGCCGCGCGGTTGAATACCCAGTGGGCAGCGGCCAGGTCGGCATCCGCCCGATGATGTACCTCGCGCTCTCATACGACCACCGGATCATCGACGGTTCCGAGGCGGTGCAGTTCCTCGTGAAGATCAAGCAGGGGATCGAGGACCCGCAGCGGCTGTTGCTGGAGATTTGATTGCGATCAGGAGAGCCCAGAGCGTTGGCGAGCGCAGGTTACTGAGCCAGCACGCTCGATCGCTCGCTCGCAGCTCTGTCAATCCGTCCCTCACCACGGCAGCGGCTTGCCGTCGTAATTGAGGAACCGCCCTGACTGGGCTGGCGTTGCTCCGTCGATCACGGGGAGCATGTGTGTGACCGCCTGCTCGACGGTGAGGTGAGCCTCCTGCCCGCCCATGTCGGTCTTGACCCACCCTGGGTGCATCGCAAGGCATGTGAACCCGGCGGGGCGAAGCTCGTTCGAGAGGCTCGCCGTGAGCTGATTGAGCGCGGTCTTGCTGGCGCGGTAGGGGTAGCTGGAGCCGCCCGTGTTGTTGGCGATGCTCGCGAGCTGGCTCGAGATGTTCACGATCAGCTTGCGCTGGCCGGCCTTGAGCAGCGGCAGCAAAGCTCGCGTCACCAGCAGTGGCGCGAAGGAATTGACCGCAAAGACACGGTGCAGCTCCTCGGCCGTGAGCTGGGCAATGGCCTTGATGGTGCTGCTGACCCCCGCGTTGTTGATGAGGACATCGATCGAGTCCGTGCCACCCAGACGTGACGCCAGCGAGTCGATGCTCGCCGGGTCCGAGACATCCAGCGCGACCCACGTAACACCCCTGAGTGAGGCTGCCTCGGCGGACAGCTCGGCCGGGCGACGCGTGGTGGCGATCACGCGCTCGCCGCGTGCCGCGAGGCGGCGGGCGAACTCAAGGCCGATCCCCCGGTTGGCTCCGGTGATGAGGTAGGTGGGCATGGGTGAGAGGATATCGGGGCCGGCAGTCCTACGGCGGGGGCCGTTCTGTGCCCTCACTTGCGCGCAAAAAAGCAGCGGGGATCGCCCATAAAGACGATCCTCGCCGCCGTTGTAGCGTGTTGAAGCGAAATCCCGGATCAGCGTGTACGGCGGCGGCTGGCGAGCAGGCCGCCCAGACTCAGCAGCGCGACGGAGCCCGGCGTGGGGATATACCCGACGTTGTCGATGTAGGCCCGGGCCCCGGCGGTGCCCGACGTGTACTCAAAGCGGAGTTCGGTGAGATTGCCGGCGGCGTAGAGCAGCACGAGCGTGTCGGCATTCACGGCGAAGTTGTAGTTGGCGTACTCCTGCACATTGGAGGCATCGCTCATGATGCCGCTCGACCAGGACGAACCCGCGAGCAGGTCGAGGTCGCCCAGGAAGATGCGGAGTTTGCCGTCCGCGTCGGCCATGCTGAACCCGATGCTGACCGACATGATGAAGCTGTCGAAGGGTCGGATGAGTTCCTGTGCGGCCGTCGCGCCCGTGGTCAGGCACATGCCCGGGTTCTCTGCTCCCATCCACGCCTCGTTGACGACCTTGCCGCTGGTGGCACCGGTGGCGTACCAGCCGTTGTCGCGGTAGTAGCCCTGATTGCCGTCGAACCCGCCGTTGAAAGACTCGATGCCCTTGGCGGCCTCGTATCCCTTCCACGCGAGGGCGTAGGCGGTCGACGCTCCGTCGGCGACGGAGTTCTGCCACGCACGGACGTAGTAGTGGTCGGAGAGCCCGACCTTGTAGACATTGTGCTCGGAGGTACCATCGCGGTTGACCGACGATGAGAGAAGCGTTTGGATCTGACCCAGACGCGAGACACCCAGGTCCAGGTCGTTGAGCCCGCGATATGTCCAGTTGTTCACGTTCGCGTCCGTGGAATCGACGCGGCGTTCCCAGGTGAGCGTGGAGGTGAGATACGTGCCCTTGCGGAGCTTCTGGTCGATCGCGTAGTCGTTGCTGTTGTTCACGCCGATGCCGGTGGCGGTGCCAAGATCCCACGCGGTCGTCTTCACGAAGTTGCCCGTGCCGCCGTTGCCCAGGGTGGGGGCCGACCGTCCCGGTGCGTACTGCTGGAAGGCTTCCATCGCGTCGAGCTGGCCCGTGCCGGTCTCGTTGCTGATGGCCGCCGCGCCCTTGCCGAGATTGACGTTCTCATCCCAGCGGGTGCCCGCGAGGTCCTTCACGCTCTTGTTGGCGGAGTTCATGATGACCGCCCGCATGAGTTTGGGATCGCGCGAGAGCGTGTTCTGGTTTCCCCACTGGTGGAGCAGGGCGGCCGTCCCGGCGACCTGGGGCGAAGCGAAACTCGTGCCGCTCCATCCCGCCGAAGCCATCGCGGTGGTGCTGCTCTTGACCGCGCCGTTGATGTCGAAGCCCGGAGCGACGATGTCGGGCTTGATGCGAGCACCGGCCGCCGAGCGGCTGCTGGCCGCCGCGACCTGATCGAAGCCCGAGCGAGTGTACCCGACGGTGAGGCTGTTGTACGAGTAGCCCGGGTTGGTGATCGTGCCGTAGCCGCCGCCCGCGGTGCCCGGCTCGGTCCCCTCGTTGCCGGCGGCGGTGACGTACAGAATCCCGTTCGCGTTGCTCATCCAATCGGCGACGCGGGTGATGCCTTCTCGCATCGCGGCGGCCTCGGGCCAGTCGCGTCCCCAGCTCACGTTCACGATCTGGGGTGCCGGGGCGAGCAGGAGCCAGTCGGCCGAATCCTTGAAGTTCTGCACCTGGGCGGCGCTTGTCGCGCCAAAGCCGATCCACGCCGACTGCAACTTGGCACCCTGCGCCACGCCCTTGAATGTCCCGTTGGTCTTGCCGACGAGAATGCTGGCGACGTGGGTGCCGTGGTCGGTGATGCCGTTGGGCCCGCCGGGGCGGGAGAACTCGACCTGCCCCGCGAGCGTGACATGGTCGTCGCGGGGAATGCCGCTTTCCATCATGCCGATGCGGACCCCCGAGCCATTGAGGCCCAGGGCCTGCAGCTCGTTGATGCGGGCCTTGACGAGGTTTGCTTCCTGCGCGAGCGCGGAACCCGCAATGGCGGACAATGCCGCGGCAGTGAGGGCGCGAGTGACCACGTTGGAATGGATGGTTGACATGTCGTGTTTACTCCTTCAGAAGTTGTGATGGCCCAGATGCGTGAGCGGATACTGGAATAAACGGGATCCGGGCGCGTTGCTCACGGACCTGTCAGGGAATCTTGAAGATTTCTCGAAATGATCGCATCCGCTTGGGTAGAACGCCCCGAACGTCGTGCCACCATGCCCTATTGGATCGGGCCCGCGTTCAGCAGGGCCGAGAGGGCGTCGTCGAGCGCAGTGGGGGTGGTGGGGGTGGTGGGGGTGGTGGGGCTGGTGGGGGTGGGGGTGGGGGTTGCGGGCGGCTTTGAGGAAAGGCGTGCTTGCGGCCCCGAGGCGAAGCCGGTGAGGAAGACCAGGAACATGTGGGCCGCCAGGCGCGTGGTTCGGAACTGCTCGTCGTGGGCCGGGCAGAGCTCCATGATGTCGAAGCAGCGGACCCAGGGCGACGCGGCCGCCTTCAGGAGCCTTGGCGTGATATCGCGTGGCATTGCTCCCGACGGGTTCATCGCGCTCACGCCCGGCGCGACGGCCTGATCGAAGACATCGAGATCGAGGCTCACGAAACCGGCGGTGAGCGGGCTGGCACTCGCGGGCTTGGCCGGGTTGCCCGAGGAGTCGATGGCCGAGCCGTCGAAGAGCCCGCCGTGCTGTGCGAACCAGCGAACGTGCTCGCGCGAGTTGACCAGGGGCTGCAAGCCCGTGACGCTGATGGGGCCCACCGCGTGGTCCTCGATGAGCCTGCGAAACGCCATGCCGCTGCCGGGCGTGTCGCGCACGTCCAGGTGGGCGTCGAAGTACACGCCGCCAAAGGGTGCTTTGGGTGCTTTGGGTGCTTTCGCGCGTTCGGCTTCGGCGGCCGCCCGTACAAACGGCAGAGTGAGGTCGTGTCCGCCGCCGATGGCGATGGGAAAGAGCCCCATCGCGTGCAGGGCGGCCGCGGCGGCGTGCACACGCTCATGCGTCGCGGCGAGGTTTGCCTCGTTGGTGAGCTTGGGATTGGCCGAGGGCGTGACATCACCCGCGTCGAAGATGAGCGGGAAATCGGTGCCCAGCGGGTCGTGCACACCATACTTGGAGAGCGCATTGCGGAATGCGTGCGGGCCCAAGGTTGCACCGGGTCGCCCGCCGTTCATCCGCACACCCAGATCGTCGGGCATCCCCAGCAGCGCGACGCGGCATCCTGCCGGCGAATCCATGCGAATGCGAGCCGCCAGCCGCGCGGACGCGATGCCCGCGGGCCAGTGGGGGGAAGACGTGTGAGGAACAACCGCCATGCGTGCAGGATAATCCAACAGAGCCCCCGGCGCAAGCCGGGGGGGGCGTGGGAGTTGTGGATGACACGGTGACACCCCGCCCGTGTCCTTCACCCCCCTGTCCGAGAAAACCCCCCGCCCCCGCCCCAATCCCCGGCCTCGGCAATTCCTGCGTTCTCCAAGCCCCCAACGGCGGAGCAAACCTGACAGGTTTGGAGCAAAGGTGTTGTGGTTTGGAGCAAACCTGTTGAGGTTTGGAGCAAAGGTGTTGAGGTTTGGAGCAAATCTGTCAGGTTTGGAGCAAAGGTGTAGAGGTTTGGAGCAAACCTGTTGTGGTTTGGAACAACGGTGTCACGAAAGCGTGCCACAGACCTCGCCGTTCCTCGGCGAAGTCAGTGCGGACCACCCGCCGTCCACGATCAACACCAGTGCCTCCTCCGCGCGTGCATCCCTTCCCGTCCTCCCGCTCGCGGATTCTTTGACCGTGTGGCATAAGGGCGAAGCCACCACGTGGAAGGACCCAAGGGTCTCGGGGCCGCGTGGAACTGGCCCGCACCCGAAGTCCTCTCTGCTCGCATCCACAGGTGACCGGGCGCACAGGGCCATCCGCACTGACATCGCCGAGGAACGGCGATGTCAGTGGCACGTCACAACGACTCGCACGCCCGACAAAGCCAGTGCCACCCGCCGAGCAGCCACTTTGCGAGCCGGTGTCCGTCTTTCGGGGCCGCTTCGGGTTGTGCGGGTGGCCGAGTCCATTCTCCTGGGTTGGGAAGGCTTCGTGTGTCCGTCTTTCGGGGCCGCTTCGGGTTGTGCGGGTGAACCAACTTCGCGCGCGACACGCCGCCACGCTCGTGTCCGTCTTTCGGGGCCGCTTCGGGTTGTGCGGGCGCCAAGGGTGCTTTCGTATTTGTGGAAGGACGTGGCGTGTCCGTCTTTCG
>JAYVUC010000208.1:0-4048 GCA_043788295.1 Phycisphaerales bacterium | reverse complement strand
TATGTGCGGGCGGATGTGATCCGGCAGGAGAGCCAGCAGCAGTTTTCGGCGAGCCACGCGGTGTTCTCGACCAGCGCGTTCTTTGACCCCGAGTTCTCGCTGGGTGCGCAGACGGTGACGATCAGCCGGCAACGGGTGGAAATGACGGCGGGTGAGATCGAGGGGATGGATGGCGGCGGCGGGCGCGGGCAAGTGGGCCGGTCGGGGCTGACGCTACCGGGGAGCGAGAACGACGATCTGGGATTTTCGGGGAGTGGGGGGAGTGGGGGTGGCACGGTGACGCGGGAGCGGACGCTGGTGGATGCGTCGGATGTCACGCTGCGGGCGAAGGGCGTGCCGTTCTTCTATGTGCCGGAGTTTTCGGGTGATCCGAACGATGTGGCGATCAAGGACGTGCGGTTTGAGAGCAAGCGCGGGACGGGCCCGGCGGTCAAGACGAGGTGGAATCTGCCGTCTTTGCTGGGGCTTGAGCGTGTGGACCGGACGCAGATCGATCTGATGCTGCAGGACTATTTCGATCGCGGGTATGCGACGGGCATCGATGCGGCGTGGCAGCGGGACGATTCGTCGGGCAAGCTCTTTGCGTACTCGGTGCTCAACGACCACGGTGAGGACTTGTTCAAGCCTGGCACGCGTGGCCCCAAGCGGGAGGGAGGGTCCCGCGGGCTCCTGCTGGGCGAGCAGAACTGGGAGCTGTCGGAGAACTGGCGGCTCTTCGCCGAGGGTGCGTACATCGGCGAAGAGGGATTCCTCGACACATTCTTTGATACGTGGGGAGCGACCAACCGGCAGTTCACAACGGGCGCGACCCTTATCCGCAAGGTTGACAACATGGCGTTCTATCTGAAGGCATCGGGCAACGCGAACGACTTCATTGCGAACGAGTGGCTCGTGCAAAGCCGCGGGTACACGGTCTCGAAGATGCCCGAACTTGGGTACGTGCGGCAGTCGGACCTGCTTCTGGAAGATTCGTTCGTCGGGCCCGTGATGTGGACGCAGGACTGGCGGTACTCGCTCATGAAGATGCGGTTCGACAACATCATCGCGAAGGAGCGAGGGTTCACGGACAACTTCCTGTCCCAGCGGGCGTTTGGGATCGGGCCAGACGACACAATTGCAAGCTCGCTGCGAACGCAGGGGTACACGGGCGGGTCGGTACACCGGCTCGACTCGCGGCACGAGTTCACGACGCGCTACGACCTGGACCCGGTGAACGTCGAGCCCTTCGCCATCGCGAGGGTGACGGCGTACGACAACGACTTCGCCGCGTTCAGCCCGCAGGCGACGGAGAAGAACCGGTTGTGGGGCGCGGTGGGGGCGAGGGCGGGGACGGTGATCCAGCACATCGACGACTCGGTGGATTCCAGGCTCTTTGATATCTATCGGATGCGACATGTGATCGAGCCGAGCGTGACGGTGATGCAGGCGGGGACGAACGTGCATCGCGTCGATCTGCCGGTGTACGACGAGGAGGTCGAGTCGCTGGTGGAGGGGGGGATGGTGCGATTCGGGGCGGATCAGACGTGGCAGACCGAACGCGGAGCAAGGCATGGCAAGTGGCACAACGTTGATGTGTTCAAGCTGCGGACCGATGTGGTGCTGTCGTCGGACGACACGGACCGCAAGAGCCCCTATGGCCGCTGGATCGACTATCGCCCCGAGCTGTCGAACCCGGGCAAGTATTTCATCGGCGAGGGGCAGTGGCAGGTGTCCAGCGCGGTCGCTCTGACCGGGAGCAGCATCTACGACTTCGATAGCAACCAGCAGGATCGGGCGTCCGCGGGCGTTTTGTTCCAGCACATGCCCCGGTTCACGAGCTACGCGGAGGTGAGGTATCTCAATCCGCTTGATTCGACATATCTGGACGTGGGCGCCAACCACAATCTCACGCAGAAGTACTCGATCGGCGGCAACGCGAGCTATGACGTGGGCAACGGGGGATTCCAAGGCGCGAGCGGGGACGTCCGGCGCGCGTTTGACGCCTTCGATCTGGGAGTGCGAATCAGCTACAACAACATCGCGAACGTGACGGGATTTGGATTTGTGATCAGGCCCAAGGCTGTGGGCCGCCGGACGCGGGCGTCGATCTTGAACGAGGAGCCCTCGCCGGGCGAGGACGTGAGTCCTGCGGGCGGGTCGAGCGTTGGCGGCGGCGGTGCGGGGGGCTTGTGGCGATGAGAGGCGGCAGGCCGGGGCCATGGGAGCTGTCTCGCGGGACACGCTCGGCGGTCGCGCTGCTGTTTGCGATCAACCTGTTCAACTACATCGACCGGTACATTCTGGCGGCGGTGGAGGGCGATATCTCGAAAGAGATATTTCCGGCGGGGTCTGTCGATGCGAACTTCGCCAAGACCAAGATGGGGTGGCTTGTCACGGCGTTTCTCGTGTCATATATGGTTCTGGCGCCGGTCTTCGGGTTCCTGGCCGATCGGTGGCGGAGGTGGGTCATCATCGGGCTGGGCGTCGGGCTTTGGAGTGCGGCGTCGGGCGGGTCGGGGCTTGCGACAACGTTTCTCTTTCTGATGCTCATGCGGGTGATGATCGGCGTGGGCGAGGCGGCTTATGGACCGACGGCCCCGACGATTCTTGCAGACCTGTATCCGGTGGAGAAGCGCGGCTCGATCCTCGCGTGGTTCTACGCGGCGATTCCGGTGGGCAGCGCGATCGGGTACGTGATCGGCGGGCAGGTCTCGCACTTTCTGAGCTGGCACTGGGCGTTCTTTGTGACGCTCCCGCCGGGAATCCTGCTCGCGGTGCTTTGCTTTGTCCGCAAGGAGATTCCACGCGGGGCAGCGGACGCTGCGCCCGCGAAATCGTTCGCGATTCGCGATTATCTGGTGCTGCTCAGGACGCGCTCGTACGTGTACAACACGATCGGGATGACGGCGATGACGTTTGCGATCGGCGGCATCTCGTTCTGGGCACCGACGTACATCGTTGAGCATCGGATGCCCACGCCGGCCTCGCCTGAGGCGTTCAGTGCGCTCAAGGCGAGCGTCAACACCATCTTCGGCGGGATCGTTGTTGTGTCGGGGCTTCTGGCGACGCTCGCGGGCGGATATCTCGCGGACTGGCTCAAACCCAGATTCCCGGGCTCGTACTTTCTCGTGTCGGGCCTGAGCATGCTGCTGGGTTTCCCGCTGTTTCTGGGCGTGCTGTACGCACCGTTCCCGCTGGCGTGGGTGTTTGTGTTTCTGGCAATTTTCTGCCTGTTTTTCAACACTGGTCCGTCGAACACGATTGTTTCCAACGTGACCAGCCCGGCGATCCGCGCGAGCGCGTACGCGATATTGATCTTCATCATCCACATTCTGGGCGACGCGATCAGTCCTGTCATTATCGGGGCGATCACCGACAACACGAAATCGGTCGCGCATCCGGCCGGAAACATGACGCTTGCGTTCCTTGTTGTCGGGTTTGCGATCCTGCTGGGCGGGCTGTTCTGGCTCCTGGGCACGCCCCATCTTGATCGGGATACAAGGGCTGCAACCGGTGCGGCAACGGGCGAGCCGGCAGCCTGAGTGGGCGCGGGTACCCTTGCCTATGAGTTTCCATATTCGGGCTGCCATCATCTCGCAGGGCGATGAGATTGTGCTGGGGCAAACGCTCGACACCAACAGCAAGTGGCTCGCCGATCAGCTTCTCGCACGCGGGATCAAGCCCGTCGAGCAGGTTTCGGTGCCCGACGATGTTCCGGCGATCACGGGGGCATTTCGACGCCTCGCGGCGTCGGTCGATCTCATCCTCTGCACGGGAGGCCTTGGGCCCACGGCTGACGATCTCACGCGCGAGGCTCTCGCGGCGGCGGAGGGTGACACACTGGTCGAGGATGAGGCGGCGGTCGCGCAGATCGAGCGATGGTTCAAGGATCGCGGGCGGCCCATGCCGGCGATCAACCGCGTGCAGGCGATGAGGCCACGCTCCGCGACGATGATCCAGAACCATCACGGGACCGCGCCGGGCATTCGAGCGAAGGTGGACAGGGATGATGTTTTCTGCATGCCCGGGCCGCCCCGAGAGTTGTTTCCGATGTTCTAGGAGCAGGTTG
>JAYVUC010000207.1:0-11195 GCA_043788295.1 Phycisphaerales bacterium | reverse complement strand
GGGAGGGCGGACAAAGTGGGCTGGCGGCCCGTGTTCGACGCAGGAATTGGCGACCGGCCCGAGCTCGATTCGGGAAGTGCCACGATGTGGCCGCCTTGGGACAACTGGTGAGCGGTGCCCAGGACGTGTGGTGTTGTGGGACCCAAGGGGTGATCCGGCGCGCCCAAATCAGCCGTCGCAAGGCCGCCGACTGTTGGCACGGTCAGCGCCCTGGACGATTGAGAACTCGGACCATCGTTCCACCGCACCCGGCCTCGGCATGGCGCAGGAATGGCCATCCTCCGGGCCTTGCCGGTACACCGCCACCGCGCCCCGGTGGACCGTCCCCGCTTCCCGGCCGTCTTTGCTCGCTTCCCGGCCGACAATCCTCGGGCCCCGGCCGGGAATCCCCGCGTCTCCCCCGGGAATCCCCGCTTCCCACACGGGAATCCTTCGGCCCCACCCGGGTCTCTTCGCATCCAATCCGAGTTTCCCCGCTCGCCACTCGAGTCTGGTCCGGCCCCATTCGACTCCGGCCGCGTCCCATTCACGTACCATGACGGCATGACACGCGGCAGCTTCGCGATCCTGGCCTTATGTGTGATCCCGCCCGTCGTTTGTGGCGACGAGGTGCTCGATGTCGGCCCGGGAAAGAGATTCACGCGGATCGAAGAGGCATTGGCGGCGGCCCGCCCGGGCGACACGATCGTGGTTCACCCGCTCGCGGACAACAAGGCGTACGAGCGTGTGGCGCTGCTCGTCCGCACGCCGCGGCTGCGGATTCTCGCGGCACCCGCGGAAGCAGGGGCGTCCAAACCAGTCGCGGCCGATTCGCTCAACGCGCCGGCGCGAATCGTTCTTCGCGGCGAGGGATTCGGCTATTCGGGCATCGGGAGCGTGCCCCGCGCGATCGTGCAGCTCGATCCGGGCGCGGACGATTGCGTGATCGAGGGATTCGAGCTTTCGGGCGCCCGAAACCAGTCGCACAACGGGGCGGGCGTTCGCATCAATCAGGCGAATCACGCGATCGTCCGTTCGTGCACGATCACGGGCAACGACATGGGGATCATGTCGAGCGGCGACGGGACGCCCGGGGCCGGCGTTGACCAGCGGATCGAACGCTGCCTGATCCACTCCAACGGCTCGGCGGCCGAGCCGGGGCAGAATCACAACCTCTATCTCGGCGGCACGAGCGTGGTGGTGTCGGGGTGCGAGGTTCGTTCGAGCACGACGGGGCACAACATCAAGAGCCGTGCGCACTACACACGAGTGGAATATTGCTGGGTGCACGACTCGGCCAATCGCGAGCTGGACCTGGTCGATGGTGCGGGCGACACGGACACGCCCGGGAGCGATGCGGTGGTGATTGGGTGCGTCGTGGGCAAGGCGACGGGCATGGCGGGCAATCGCGGCGTGATCAATTTCGGCCAGGACGGGGGGCACGACCACACCGGGACGCTGCACATCGTGAACTCGACGATGATCACGGGGTATGTGAGCCCGGTCGTCGATCTCTCCGCGCCGGGCGCCCGGGTGGCGCTGCACAATTGTCTTTTCAGCGACGGCGAGTCGGGGCAGAGGAACCAGGTGCTTGTTGGCGTCTGGGGCAAGGCGTCGGGCGAGGCCCTTGCCTCGCGCGTGCGGGCTTCGCACAACATCTTTCGCGCCGACTTCATAGACGCGGGGCAAGGCGCTGGCTTGCGGCTCACGACGCCGCTTCGCTTCGCGAATGCCAGCGCGGGAGACTTCCGAGTTCTCTTTGCATCGGGCGACTTGCGGGGAATCGGCGCCCCGATCGCCTCTCTCTTGCTCCCTTCGGCGACCGGGCGCGGCGACGACCACCCCGGCGTTCCCTTCCAGTGTTACGCCCACCCCCAATCGATCCTGGTTCGCGGCGATGAGAAGACGCCCGACATCGGGGCGTGTGAGGTCGGCAAGCCGGCCGGGCCCAAGGGGCGTGAGTAGGGTCTCTGGCTCGGTCCGGGGCATCTTCGGGGCCGGGTCGCAACCTGGACTGGACCGTGTCACTACAACGTTGGTCGTCATGCAGATTCATGGGCGTCTCTACGAAAATGGGAGCGGAAGAATGCTTGCAATCATCACCCCCGGGTCGATCCGAAACGTGGTGCGGGGTCGCAGCCTGGCGATGGCGAGGGCCGCGGGAAGGGCTTTTGCGATGGTTGTGCTTTGTGCAGGCGCATCACGGGCTGTGGCGCAGATCGCACCGGCGATTGACCCGAACGACCCGGCGATGGTGGAAGAGATCAGTGCGCGGGTGGCGGAGGCGTTCGAGGACATGCCCTTTGAGATCAATCCGGCGGGGATGACGTCGGGCGAGGGGATGTTCGGGGCGTTTTTCGGGCCCAGCGTGACCAAGGCCGACTTCAAGAAGTTTATTGCGATCCTGAAGCTCGACAAGGAGCAGTCGGAGGCAGCGGGAATGGTGTATGCCCAGCGGCTTGCGAACTATGAGGCCAAGGGCAAGCCCATGCAGGACATGATCATGGAGCTGATGCAGAAGATGGGAGGGGCGATCGGTCGCGGCGAGCAGCCCAAGGAGCCTGAGAACATCGAGCAGCTCTCCAAGGCGGGGGAGGAGATCCAGAAAGAACGCGAGGCGATGACCAAGGGTGTGATGGGGGACTTGAAGGACCTTGTGAATGCCCAGCAGCTCGAACGCTGGCCCAAGGTGGAGATGGCCGAGCGGCGCAACACGCTGATGCGGTTCCAGCCGCTCTTGATGGCTCCGGGTGTGCAGGTGGACGTGCGGGTGCTCGTCGAGACGACGCTGGCGAAGAAGGGGATCGAGCAGCCCGACGCGGCGGAGAAGGAGCGGATCGAGCAGGCCCTGGCGGTGTACGACACCGCGCTGGATGAGCAGGCCAAGGTCGCTGCGCCGCTCGATGAGGCGATGCGGAGCCAGGGGATCGTCAGCAAGCCCACGCCCGAGCAGCAGGAACAAATGATGAAGGCGATGGGCCAGGGCGGTGTGATCGCCGAGCGGGTGCGGACGGCGAACGAGGCTGCGGTGAAGAGCATCACGTCGGCGTTGCCCGAATCGACCAAGGCTGTGCTCATGGACGCCTACAGGGCCCAGGCGTTCCCGGCGATCTACAAGAAGATGCACGGTGAGACCGTGCTGGAGGCGGCGGTGAAGCTGGCCGACTTGACCGATGAGCAGCGTGAGAAGCTGACGAAGATGAAGGACGAGCACTGGGCGAAGCTCAAGGATCTGCGTCCGAAGGCGGCGGATCAGGCGGTCGAGGCCAACAAGCGGCAGACGGAGTGGATGGCTGCGAAGGACGAGGAAGCGAAGCAGAAGGCGATGGAGAAGATGACCCAGGGCTTAGCGATGACAGCACGGAGCGATATGCGGGCGGCGGACAAGGAAGTGGTCAAGCAAGTGCGGGCGCTGATGACCGACGCGCAGCGTGAGAAGCTGCCCAAGCGTCCCAAGCCCAACATGCCGTTTGAGATCACGCCGCCGGCGGAGGTGGAGAAGCCGTGACCGAGTACGGATGCGAGCGGCGACCCGGTGCAGCGGATCGCATACGCCGAGAACGAGACGAACTACTGCGCGACATGCCAGACCGGCGGCAAGATGCTGTCCGATCGGTCGATGTCGCGGCTCTTGAAGGACGACTGGCCGCGAACGATCGAGGAGTGGGGGCGGATATGAGAGGCGATCAGCGCTTGCGGCGGCCTGCGAGAAGGCCGCCCAGGCCCAGCATGGCGATGGAGGCCGGTGCGGGGACGACGACGTTGATCGTCGCGCCGGAGGTCGTGACCGAAGTGATATCCGTGCCGTGGGTTGAATTGGCCGCGGAGTAGACCGCGACGACGCCGTTCTTGAGCTGATTGAGCGGCACCGAGAGGTCGATGGCGTGAGCGTCGTTTGTGCCGTTGACGAGCAGGTCGAACTTATACACAAGTGCCGGGTTCTCGATACTGAACGTGCCGGGGCTTTGGCTGGGCGATTCCTGTGCCGAGGAGATTCCATGCACCACCGAGTTCGCCGCGTCGCCTGCGTCGTCGATGCGGAAGAAACCGCCGTTCGCGGTGAAAATCGCTTCGCTCGCGGCACCAAAGTTGAATGCCGAGGTGCGGCCCAAGCCCGCCGAGGCGATATCAACAGAGTCCGTGAACATCATTCCTGTGCCCTGGATGTTGTAAACCGCTCCGGCGAGGCCGTAGCCGGGGTTGAACCCGATGAACATGGCGCAGTGGATGGTGCCGCCGGAGGTGTTGATGTTGGCCGACCACGCGGAGCCGTTCCATGCCCTGACCGAGAGCGTGGCTTGGGCGCTGGCTGTGGAGGCGATTCCGACGGCGGCGAGAAGGGCGACGAGCGTGCGTGGCATCGCTGGGCTCCTTTGGAACGAATTGGGCGAACCCACGAGAAGCGAAAGCCTCGGGAGGGGAAAGGCGCACCCAACCAAGGGAACATGCCACAGGACCGAGAAAATACAACCCGAATGGGACAGAATGTTGAAATTATTTTGCCAGTGGGACACCGCGACGCGGAGGCGGGGCAGTCTGCAGTCAAAGTCTTGGGGGGTGAAGGCAGGCCGAGTCACTATGGGCTGATTCAGCACGGCGGGTGGCCCGTAAGTCAGTGGCCCGGTACCCGGCTCGAAGAAATTTTCCCGTCGCTCAGGTCAGGGGCTGCCCGTCGGCCCACTTCAACGGGCCAACGACTTCAATTTCCGCTGCTTTGTATCGTGCCCAATGGTCTTGGTACTGGGGGTTATTTGGATCGAAGAACCCCGGCGGCATTGATTGCTTGAAGGCTCGGCCGAGTGTGCGGTCTTCCACGATGGTCACAACGCAGCCGATGGCACACTGGTCGAGCAGTTCGCGCACTCGCTCTGGCGAAGGGGCCACGAGTTTCATGACCAGATCGACGACAACGCGTCGCGGCATGACGTGTTCGTGGTGACACCAATCCCCCCAGCGTCCCGGACCGCGCACGGCCAACTGCTTCAGTGCGGCCTTTGACCAGAATCGGCAGCCGAGATATTTGCCCGTGGCCCCGGACCAGCACCAGCACGCCGAGTTGATGATCAACGCCTTCGCGGACTTGGAAAGTTCCGACCGCAGCGCGATAGCGACATCTCGTGCCAGTTCATCGAGATCGAAGCGGGTGTCCACGTGTTTTTTCCCGGCAAAGGGCGATGTGTCCAAACCAGACCATCGCTCACTGACGCTCGCGGCTCTCTGGCCTTTCCCTCGCTCCCAGTTCCCAGTATCTCCCCCTAGAACTCCGCCTGCTTGGGCGCCCTGGGGAACGGAATCACGTCGCGGATGTTCTGCATTCCGGTGAGAAAGAGCATCGCCCGCTCAAAGCCCAGGCCGAAGCCCGCGTGGGGGACGGTGCCGTAGCGGCGGAGGTCGCGGTACCACCAGTATTCCCTGGCGGGGAGCTTCATCTCGGCGATGCGGCGGTCGAGATGGCCGAGCCGCTCCTCACGTTGGCTGCCGCCGATGATCTCGCCGACACCGGGGACGAGCACGTCCATCGCAGCGACGGTGTCGCCGGGGGCAGAACCGCCGAAGCCGTCGGTGCCGGGGTCGTTCATCCGCATGTAAAACGCCTTGATGTCCTTGGGGTAGTTCATGAGGATGACGGGCATCTTGAAGTGTTCTTCGGTGAGGAAGCGCTCGTGCTCGGATTGCAGATCGGTGCCCCACTTGATCGGATACTCGAACTTCTTGCCGCCCGCGATGGCCTTCTCAAGGATCTTGATCGCCTCGGTGTACGAGACGCGATGGAACGGTGTGTCCAGCACATGCTGGAGCCTGGCGAGCAGCCCCTTCTCGATGCGGTCGTCGAAAAACTTCATGTCGTCGGCCCGCTCGGAGAGGGCCGTTTTGATCTGGTACTTGATGAAGTCCTCGGCGAGCACGGAGTCGTCGTGCAGGTTTGCAAAGGCGATCTCGGGCTCGACCATCCAGAACTCGGCGAGGTGGCGCGATGTGTTGGAGTTCTCGGCTCGGAACGTGGGCCCGAAGGTGTACACGCGGCTGAGGGCGCAGCAGTAAGTCTCGACGTTGAGCTGGCCGCTGACGGTGAGGTGGCTTTCCTTGCCGAAGAAGTCTTGCGTGTAATCGATCGGGCTTTCGGTGGCCCGGTTCTCCGAACCGGGCTTCTTGTCCTCGCCCGGGTTGCAGGCGTCTGGAGACCCGGTTCGGAGAACTGGGCCACCGTGAACTGGGCCACCAGGAACGCGGGGCGGATTCATCATGTCCAGCGTGCTCACCCGGAACATCTGCCCCGCGCCCTCGCAGTCGCTGCCGGTGATGATGGGCGTGTGAACATAGTAGAACCCGCGCTCGTGAAAGAACCGGTGCATGGCCATGCTGAGGCAGTGGCGCAGGCGGGCGACTGCGCCGAAGGTGTTGGTGCGGACGCGGAGGTGCTGCTGCTCGCGCAGATACTCGAAGCTGTGCGGCTTGGGCTGGATGGGGTAGTGGTCGGGGTCTTCGACGGTGCCCAGCACGCGGACGGCTGTTGCCTGAATCTCGTTGCCGCCCCCACCCCCAGCCTTTGGGTTTGCGACGATGGTGCCGTCAACCTCGACGGCGCAGTGGGTGGTGAGCTTGGCGATCTCGTCGGCGTAGTTGGCGAGGTTGGCCTTGGCGACGGCCTGGATCGCGTCGAAACATGTGCCGTCGTGGACGGCGAGGAAGCTGAGCCCGCCCTCGGCCTTGCTGTCGCGCCGCGTGCGGAGCCAGCCCTTGACGGTGACGGTGGAGCCGACGGGAGCCTTGAGAGCCTCAACAACGCGAAGCCAAGCCATGGGAAAGCCTCCTGAGAGGCCGATCGTAGACGCGGGGCGTTGGTGCCATCAGAGCCCGAAGCGCAAGGGAGGGTGGGCCACGGGACTCCACACAGCTACAAACTCGCCGTCGCGCCGAGATTGGCTCCGATGGATCACCTCCCTCCACGGCAAGCGGGCGGAAGGTTGGGGGACTCGCGCGCTGCGGATCGACAAGACTTGCGACATGCTCGCCAACCCCCACGGCACGCGGTGCCCTTGCTGCTTCGATCGGTCCGGGATGTATGGCAAGTGCCTAAGCTGCCCCGTCGCCGAGGACATGTCAAGGGATGCCATGGGCAACAGAGGGTCGGTCGCACGGTGAGCGAAGGAAACCGCCAACTCACGGAACACGAGCGATGTCTTGTGCGGTGGATGCTCGAACACGGCTTCCCCGAAGCCGCCGAGTTTCTGCCGCAGCTCGATGAAGCGGAAGTGACCGCCTGGAAGTGTGAATGCGGTTGCGCGAGCATCAACTTCCACATCCGCAGACGTCCAGAAGCGCCGCGCGGCGTTCATCCTATCGCCGACTTCATTTTCGGAGAGGCCGATGCGCCCAGCGGCATCTTCGTCTTCGAGAGCAGCGGCATCCTGAGCGGGTTGGAGGTGTACGACATGGCGGGCGAAGCGCCGAAGTTGTTGCCGCAGCCTGAAGAGTTGCGCCCCTTCTGAAGATTTGGCACGCGGCCCGGACGCCCCACGTGTTGTGCCGGGGGTTCCCCCCCTCCCTCACGCCGCGATGGGCATGCTGGTGGCGTGGCTCCATGGGCCGACCTCGCCCTTGGCGTTGGTCCAGCGGGCGAAGTAGGTGGCGACCTTGCCCGTGTGCTCGGGGCCGAAGCGCGACTGGTACTCGCCGCGGGTGACGAACGAGAGGAACCGCGCGTCGTCGGGGCTGGCGGTGGGCGACTCGGCCACCGCGCGGAAGAGGAGCAGTCCGACGGCGCCCGCGGGCTTGGCGCGGCGGCCGGAGGTCAAGAGGTCGGTGGCGCGCAGGTCGTGCGTGCCCTGGCTCATGGCGATGAGCGCGATGAGGGGCGCGGTCGCGGGCGCCGGGATGGGCGAACCCCCGCCGCCCACCCTTCCGTCGCCGCTCGCGCCGCGAATGTGCAGCCCCAGCCCGATCTTGAGTGCCGTCGAGACGCCGCCGCGGATGGTGGCACCCGACGATTGGGCACATCGCAAGAGCCACGCCGTTCCCCCAGCCCGCTTAGGCGGGCTGCGGAATGAGGGTGGGGGTGGCAAGGATCATCCCGCCTCGGGTGATCCTTGCTGTGTGAACCGTGGGTGCCCGACATTCCCGCGAGGATCACCCTCTCGGGATGATCCTCGCCACCCGCCGACAAGTTCAGCGATCACGGCCCATGATTCCGTCGATCGTGTCGGATACCGGCGAGCCGTGAATCTCGCGCGGGTCCATATCTGGTGGGATCAAGGCGCCAGCGAATGGATTGATGATCCCAGGCGGCATTCGCCTCATCACCATTTCGCTCACGCTGCCATCACAGAATGCAATTGGTGTCGCAACGTCGGCAAGGCAGCACGCGACCGCTGTGCCAACGCCAGGAACGTGAAACAGGAGGTTCTGCCAAAGCATTCCCTTTGCAGAAGGGAACGCGACTGAACCCAGGTGCTGGCCTGCGAATTGGCTCGGCCCTACCAGCGTGTTCCAGTTGAAGAACGAGGGGCTCGCGTACATGGTATTGGTCAAGTAGTAGTCGCTGCGAGCGACCTCAACGCCCCCATGCTTTTCGTGCGGATAGATCTCAGGGTTTCCTGGAGCGATCATGTCGCGCCATGTCCCGACATAAGAGGCCAGAACAAGGCTGTAGCGGTTCGCGTGGTTGAACCATGGCCGCCTGGAAGTTCCAAAGTCCATCGTCCAAGTGCTGATTCCTGAACTGTCTACCGGGCCCAGAATCGGCGGCAGGTCGTTGAAGTCGGATGCGTAGTGAAACAACGCCTGCCCGATCTGGCGACACCGTGCGTCGGCCGCAACTGCTCGCCCCTTCGACATCGCACCTGAGAGCGCGGGAAGCGCGATCGAAAGGAGAATCGAAACCACTCCGATCGAAACGAGCACCTCAATGATCGAAAGGCCTCGTGTTCTCGATTTCATGGGCGATCCCCGTGCCAAAGTTTGAGGCACTTGACTCTAGTCTCTCCCCCCCCCTAGGGTCAATGCGCGTTGATGGACTTGCGGAAGAACACCTCGAGTGGAGATTCCAAGTGGAACGCATCTCGCCAGTCAGAATTGCCGTTCTGTCATTTGGTCTAGCTTGTGTGTCATTGGCACTGGGCGTCAGTTCGCAGGGCATGTGCGGTTGCCCGGCACAATGCTCGCCGCTGGTGTGCGTCAAGGTCCAGGATTGTGACTGGGAACAGCCAGACGTAACCGTGTGCCGCTGGTCCAAGTGTGGTGGAGTCAAGTGGACAACTCCCGGGCCGGTGAGGGTTCTGAGCACCGGCTGGCTCCTCTACCAGTGCGTGACGCGAGATGGAAGTTTCAACTCAAATGGTGTCTGCGTTCCAAACCAGGTCGGAGGCAACGAGGTTTTCACCACTGTCAACGGAGCCTCAGTCACAGCGTCCGAACCCTGCAATCCCGACGAGTGACCTCAGCGGCTGGAATCTCGTAGCATGGTTGAATGGAGGGTGTCGTGGAAAGGGTTGAGGCCGACCTTCCGATTGTGTACTTGGTTCAATCGTCGCTGGTCCAATCGGCAGGGGTGCAAGACGACGATGTCCAACGCTTCATCTCATTGCTCGATGCCGCCTATCGAGCCAGAGGCGGCCACACGTTTTCCCGGGTCGAGAAGATACAAGGTACATCGGTCGACGGCACGCCCGGCGCGATATTCAACTTGGCTTCGGCAATCACCGTTTCGGCTTCGGGTGGCGTTCTTTCCAATCGGACTCATCCACTTCAGAGGAAGATCGGTGTAGGCCCTTCCGGCATGCTTTTCAGCGGCGATTTGGCCGTCTATCTCGAGCCGAGTCCGACGGGAACGAAGGCCGATCAGGTCCGGTTTGTTCGATTCTCGAATCTCGAGATCCAAGCGTGGGCCGCTGCGGTATCGCCCACGCACCTGCCATACGAGATCAAACTGCTCGCTCAAACCAGTCCCGACGTTCAAGTCGGTCGCACCGCCGAAGGTGGTTGGGCAATCCGATCAGCGACCGCCGAATATACATTTGCAGGCGACCTGACACTGGTCCGAAAGTCCACTACAAATCGGGTGGGCAATCGCAGCGAGGTGACGGTCTCGGAACATAGCAAGTCGTCCATCATGGCAGCAGGGTTTCCCCGTCGATTAGTAGCACGGTACTTTCCAAAGGGCAAATCAGAACCCTCGTCCACGACGGAATATGAGATGGGCGAGCCGACTCTTACCGGCTCGCTTGACAGGTCAGTCTTTGAGTGGTGGACTTACGCTGGCGAGGCGAAAGACTTTACGAGCGAGGCGGCATTGGGGCCTCACAACATCCCAATCATTGCGATCCCCGACGTGCCGACCGACGTGCCGACCGACGGGCGATCGACCGCTTCCTCCGACGCGATGTTTGTCGATACGCCAAAGGACATGGCAACGAACCCGCCCGCCCAGTTGTTGCCACGACCTACCGACCGGACGAATCGGTGGCTCTTCGCGGTTGGCATCTTCTGCATCGTTGTTGCTGCGGGTGTGTTCGCGCGTCGGCGAGCTGCGGGATGATTGTCGAGCCTGCACTACATACCGTCACCAATGTCGTGACGCGGTTCGCAACCGTGTCGTGCTCAGTGGTCGCGCTCGTGGGGATCGCTTCGGCAAGCCTCAAGCTCAGTGACGTTCGCTCGTTCGAAGCGATCGTCGCATCTCACGACATATTGCCAGCAAGTTTGCGATCTCTTGTTCCCGCTCTCCCCTGGCTCGAAATGATCCTTGGGTTCGTTCTCATTGCTTCACGAAATCGTTCATGGCTTCGGATGATTGCCCTCGGGTTGTCCGTATGCTTGGTGGTCACCTTCATGGTGTACCTGTTCAACGTGCCCGGCCAAGTACTGGCAAAGGAGGGTTGTGGCTGCGGTGGCGGGCTCGCGCTTATTACGGCGCGAGATGGGTGGATCAAGAACACTCTCATGGTCTTGCTTCATCTTTCAGCATCAATGGGCTTTGTGCTCCCTCAGACAAAATTGCAGCGGCGACACCGTGTGCCCGCGAATGTGCCGTGAGCGTGCCGAGTTCGTCGGTCAATCCTCGTTCGCTCGTCTGGCTCTGAAGGATCACTCCGCGTCGAGCAGTTCCGCGAACAGCCTCGCGCCCCAGCCCGTCGGGCCCTCGATGAACATCCCCTTGTTGGCCTCACTCGCGTGCACGCCCGCGATGTCGAGGTGGCACCACGGCACCTTCTCATCGA
>JAYVUC010000206.1:0-10328 GCA_043788295.1 Phycisphaerales bacterium | reverse complement strand
GAAGTCTGCGCCGAAGGCGATGCCCTTGGGCGCGGCGGTGAAGGACAACGCCCAGCAGACAACCGAAGCGGCCCCCGATCAATTTCTACCGAAGGACGACGTGGATGTCGCAATGGCCCAACTTATCGACAAAGCCCAACCGGAGGAGCGGGCAAAATTGCACGAGCTTGATGACGCCGGGCGGCGGGAACTAGTGGCGAAGTACCACGAGCACAATATGGACGCGGAGCCAAGCCCCTTGAAACCTGACAATCCCGACGGGTCGCACCGCACGGTGAGGCATTACAAGCGGGTGTAGGTGCGTGCGCACGCACGCGCTGCGAGTATTCTGCGAGAAATCACGATAATTCGGGGTGCGTGCGCACGCATGCGCGTAACTGAAACGGCTGCATTGTGCTGCCGTTTCGGAGTACCCGAACCGTGTATGACCCCATTCCCAAGTTGCGAACGCCCGGCGTGCTTGCGGCTAATCTTGGCGAGCCGCTGCACCGCGTGCAGTACGTTCTACGCACCAGACGACACATCCGACCCACGGCGAACGCTGGGCGGCTGCGGCTCTATGACCGCGATGCGGTGGAACTGCTGCGGCGTGAACTCGCGGTGATCGACGCTCGCCGGGCGAAGGGGGGCAAGCCATGAACGGCGCACGCTCTACCACCACGGGCACGTCCGACGCGACGGCCAATACCGGTTTTCCCGTCCCACTGCTGATCGACGCGAAGGCCGCATGCAACCTCTTGTGCATGGGTGTCCGTCGATTGTGGGTCCTGTCGATCTGCGGCGCGATCCCGAGTCACAAGATTGGCAAGAGTCGGAGGTACTCGCCCGATGAACTTCGCGCCTGGATTCGGGCGGGCTGCCCGACCGAAGGCGGCGCGGGTGCTCGGGTGCGGAAGGCGGTGCAACCGTGAGCGGCACCCTCTTCGACCCCGGACCACCGGACCCCAGAAACGACGCGGCCCCGTCTGTCAACGGGGCAAGCGCCAACAAGCCAAACACTCGCCCTGATCCTACACCACGATCCACGATGCCACCGGTTCGGAACGATGCCCCGGAAACGTCGCGGGTCGCGGCGGGTCGGATTGCCGGCCGCACCGGGACGCTGCGGGCTGCGGTGTTGGCGATGCTGCGGGAACGGGGCGAGCAAGGCGCGACCGATCAGGAAATCCAAGACGCCCTGGAGCTTTCGTCGAGCACCGAAAACCCGCGAAGGTGGGAACTGGTGAACGCGGGCGCGGTGGTGGCAAGCGGGCGAAAGCGCAAGACCCGTAGCAACTGCCCCGCGACGGTGTGGGTGCTGTCCGAGTTTGGACCCAAGCCGGAAGGCCCGGTGAAGCCATGAGCGGACACACCCCACTTGACCACGCCCGCGACTTGATCGCGCGGGGGCTGTCACCGATCCCCGTCCCGCACAAGTCGAAGGGACCACGGATCAACGGGTGGCAAGCCCTGCGGCTGGCGTCCAATGACCTGCCCCTCTACTTCAACAGTGCGCCCGCCAACGTGGGGACGCTGCTGGGCGAATCCGCTGGGTGGATCGTGGACGTGGACCTGGACCACGCCCGGGCGGTGGACCTAGCCGATTCGATTCTTCCCGCTACAGGCATGACGTGGGGGCGGGCGAGCAAGCCACGATCGCATCGGCTGTACCGGCTGACGCGCCCCGCCGACACACGGAAGTGGGCGAGCAAGACCGGCGGGATGATCGTGGAACTTCGATCCACGGGATGCCAGACCATCGCGCCGGGGTCGGTGCATCCGAGCGGCGAGTCGGTTCGGTGGGATGACGACGGCGAGCCAGCGACGATCGACCCCGCCGACTTGATCGCGGCGCTGGAAGACCTGGCGATCGCAGTGCGTGGTGAGTTGGGCGAAGGCCCGGACACCACGGGCGCACCTGCCCCGCGTCCGGCGTCGCCTACTCCGCGTGGGGCGAGCAACTACGGGCGTGAAGCCCTGCGGCGTGAAGCGGCCACGGTTGCGGCCGCGCCCGAAGGCGCGAGAAATGACGCGCTCAACCGGGCGGCGTTCAACGTGGGGACGCTGATCGCCGGCGGGGAAGTCGATCGCGTCGATTCGGAATCGGAGCTGCTGACGGCGGCGCGGGCGTGCGGGCTGTCTGATTCCGAAGCCCGGCGCACGATCGCATCCGGCATCGCGTCGGGGATGGAACACCCTCGGCAACGCCCGGCCCAAGCCGTCGCCACGAATCACGGCGCACGCACGGACACGGGTGATCCAGTGGCGGCGACGCCCGCGCCGGCCCCCACGTTCGCGCCGATCGCGGCGTCCGAGTTGATCCGCGACTACCCCGACCTGCGCCCGGTGGTGATCGCGGACCTGCTGCGGGAGGGGGAAACGATGAACGTGGTGGCTGCGCCCAAAGTCGGGAAGTCTTGGCTGGTTCACGCGCTGGCGGTCGCGGTGGTGTCCGGGCGGGATTGGCTGGGCAAGACGACCACGCGGGGGCGGGTGCTGCTGATCGACGGCGAACTACACCGGGAAACACTCGCCCGCCGGCTGCGGACAACCCAAACGACGATGGGGGTTTCGGATTCGGATATGGCGGCGCTGCAAGTGTGGTCGGTGCGCGGGCAACGGCTGACCATCGACGCGATCGCGTCGGCGCTGCAAGACGCGCCCACGGGTGAGTATCGCCTGATTGTGGTCGATGCCCTGTACCGATTCCTCCCGCTGGACGGGGAGGAAAACGCCAATGAAACAATGACGCGCGTCTACAACACCCTGGACGGGATCGCCAAGCGTTCCGGCGCGTCGATCGTGGTGGTGCATCATGCCACGAAGGGGAACCAATCGGACAAGGCGGTTACGGACGTGGGCGCTGGGGCGGGATCGCAAAGCCGGGCGGCGGATACTCACCTGATCCTCAGACCGCACGAAGCCGACGACGCGGTGGTAGTGGACGCGGTGGTGCGATCCTTCCCGCCGATGGATTCGTTTGTGATCCGGTCCACGAATCCGGGTTGGGCGCTGGCCCTGAACCTGGACCCGACACTACTCAGGAAGCCCACCCGCCGGGGGAAGGTGGCGGAAGCGACTGCACCGTCACGGGAGCCGGTACGCATCTGGGCGCCCGAAGAGTTCGCCACGGAAATCGTCGGACGCGAGCGGTCCATCCGGGATGACGTGATCGCGCGGGGTGTGGCGCGGGGGCTGGGCAAGGGACAAGCCGAAGCCCTGTTGAAGCGAGCGATAGACGCCCGCAAGGTACACCGGCACCTGGGCGGCCCGAGCGCGCCCCACCGTTTCAGTATCGACCCTCCCGCTGGTCTTGCCGACGCTGGGGAGGGGGGGGTGGTCCGAGCAACCCCCGCCCCCAGTGCATCAGCACTGGGGGGTGTGGGGGGGACGCGCGCGACCCCCCTCCCCCCCTCAACCCCACCCCCGGACGCCGGCAACGGCGGGGGGCAACCGTGAATCCTCACACCGGGTCGGCGGCGGGCATGATTGCACTATACGAACGGTGTGGGTATGATACTCGACATGGCAACTGTGACGGACACACTTCGACGGGCGGTGGAACGGTGCGGGACAACCCGCTACGCGATCAGCAAGGCGACGGGTATCCCCGCGTCGGTGCTGTCGCGGTTTGTGGCGAGCGGTCGCGGGCTGCGGTCGGAAAACCTGGACAAGCTGTGTGCGTTTCTCGGGCTGGTGCTGACGACCAAAGCGGGCAAGACCCGGAAGGGATCGACCGATGCGGGCAATCTATGAAGTGCAAACAGTGAACCGCGTGACGGGCGCGGACCACTGGGTCCGAGTGGAAGCCCGCGACACCGACGCGGCACGGGCCAAGGTGATCGCCTTGGGCGAAATGGTCGGCGAAGTGAGGCTGGCCGAAGTGTTGGACGATGCCGGACCGGTGAAGGTGATCGACGCCGATGCCCCGCCCAAACATGGCTTTGCGTATCGCCTCACCTATGCGTTTTTCGTGGTCCTCATCATCCTTGGACTCTTTGCGGTTGTCGGTCTCGCACTGCGGTAATGAAGGAATTATTCATGGCACGCAAGCGTCGAATCAGGGGAACCGGAAGCCTCTTTCGCAAGACCCCAAGAGGCCCTTGGATCGCGGTCCACTACGACCACGGCGGCACGCGGCGCGAGCACTCCACACGCACCACCGATCGGATTGCGGCCGAGCGCATCCTGACGAAGCTGGTGGCGGGTACTGCCCTGCGGCGCGATCTGGTGATAAACCCACGCGACGACCGGTATTCCGCCGAAAACCGGAAGCCGCTGGCCGAGCACGTCGCGGACTACATCGTCCACTGTTCCCACGCGGGACACGCCCTGCGCCACGTCGCACAGAAAAAGGTCCACTTGGAAGCCCTGATCGCCGGAAGCAACGCGACGCGCCTCATGGAACTGACGGCCGACGCATTGGAGCGGCACCTGTCGGCGGTGAAGGATCGCGGACTATCGGCGCGGTCGGTGAACTTCGCCCGCCAGATTGCGGTGGCGTTCTACGGCTGGTGTGTGCGAACCGGGCGAGCCGAATCGAACCCGCTGCGGGTGGTCCCCAAGCAAGACGAAGCCCGCGACCGCCGGCGAGTGCGTCGCCCGCTGACGGATGATGAACTGTCGCGGCTGCTGGCGGTGGCCCGCGAGCGTGGCCGGGAAGGGTGGTACCTGGCGGCGGCGCTGGCGGGGCTGCGGCGCGGCGACCTGCAACGCCTGACGTGGGGGGACGTGAACTTCGACGAAGGCACCCTGACACTCCGCCACGGGAAAGCGAAGCGGTTGGACGTGATCCCGATGCACCCCCAGCTTGCCGACGCCCTGCGCCGTCAGTTGAAGGCCAACCCTGCCCTTCCGACGGCGCGAGTGTGGGCGGACACCGTTGGCGACCTGACGCGGCTGAAAGACTTTCTGCGGGCTGGCATCGCCCGCCGGGTGCCGGTGTTGGACGCCGACGGAAACGCGGTCATGGTGGGCACGGGGGACGACGCCAAGCCCAAGACCCGAATCGCGGTGGAGGATGACGAAGGCCGCGTGATCGACCTGCACGCCCTGCGGACCACGCTGGGGACCCAACTGGCCCGCGCCGGGGTGACGCCCCAAGTGGCCCAACGGATCATGCGGCACTCGGACTACCGAACCACGTTGAAGCACTACACGGTGCTCGGGCTGGTGGACACGTCGGCGGCGATGGGTCGGCTGCCCGGAGTGAAGCCCGCCGGCCGCAACGCCAACGCGGCGACGGGCACCACCGATGCCACACCGATCGATGCGGACAACCCGCAAAACGCCCCCCAGCAACAGTGCCAGCTTACGACGCGCGAAAGCGGGAAAAACCAAGCGTCACAGCGCGAAGGAATGGCGGTCGGGACCGCTCGGGGCACAAACACAAAACCCCAGCCTTCGCCGGGGTTTTCGATCGTTTCTGGCCGTGATTCTGAGAAAGCGGGCGACCGGGCTCGAACCGGCGACATACAGCTTGGAAGGCTGTCACTCTACCACTGAGTTACGCCCGCGTGTGCCAAGAGTATACTCCGGACCTCATACGGAGTCGTGCCATGGGCAGGTCGTTTGGTCGTGCGATTGTTGGTGTTGCGGCGGCCTGTTGCGCGCTGATCGCGGACGGCGCGGGGTGGGCGGACGAGCGGCTGGCGTGGAAATGGGCGGCCGGGGACGAGCAGCGGTGGGTCTGCATATCGACGCGGTCGGGCAGGGTGGATGGCGCGGTCAAGACGACGTGGACGCAAGAGGAGCGCGTGGTCGTGCGGCAGCGTGTGACGGCAGCGGCGGGCGACGGGGCGGCTGACCTTGAGTTCACCATCGTATCGATGCGTGTGCGGGTCGAGAACGAGCTGGGCGTGAAGGTGCTCGACACCGAATCGCCAGATCCCTCGACGACGGTTGATCCGGCCGGGGTCTTGCGAAAGCTGGTGGATAAGAAGATCACCTGCCATATCGACACGGCGGGGCGGGTGACGGCGGCGAGTGGCGGCACGGCGTTCTTGGACTCCCTGATAGGCGATTGCGCCAAAGACCCGATGATGTCGTCGATCGTCAAGCAATTTGTTCCGACGTTTGGTGATGAAGCGTTGCGAGCACGATTTGACCGGGTGCTGGGAATCCTGCCCAGTGCGGCACAGGCGGCCCAGGGTGGCGAGTGGACGGGGACTTGCGACATTGAGCTGCCGGGGCTTGGCGTGCTGTTGCTGACGGATCGCCGCACGATGGAAGCGGCTGGGGAGTCACCCGATAAGCTGCGTGTGATCAAGGCGACGACAACAGCAACATTGAGCAAGCCCAAAGCGGGCGACACACCGCTGGCGGCGGTGTACGTCATCACGCTTGACAAGGCTCAGGGACAATCGGCGACGACGGTCGATGTTGCCGCCGGGAAACTTGTGGGGTCGGAGGCGTCGATGTCGTACACGGTGAAGTTTGAGCCCAAGCCTGGGAACGCGCCGCCGAAAGCGATGACGCAGGCGATTGAGCAGAAGGTGAAGGTCGAGCGGGCACCGAACTAGGCAGTGTCTGACGGATGTCTAGGTCGATCAACGGCCGCGCACACTCGCTCGATCCCGCGGCATTGTGTCAATTGTGACGCCAATCAAACGGGGAGCGCTGTGGCACGTCGAGCAAGGACAACTCCCACACCAGCGACGCCAGCGCAATCGCCTCTCCACACGGACACCGACGGGATGTCGCTCGTGTGCGGGTGGTTTGCGTTGCGCGGGTGGCAGCCTTGGGCGTTTCAGCAGGAGGCGTGGGCGGCTCAGGCGGCGGGGCGATCGGGGTTGATCCAGGTGCCGACGGGCTCGGGCAAGACGTACGCGGCGTATGGCGGGGCGCTCGCGGGGCTGATCGATGGTGTCATTGCGGGGCGGGCTGGCGGGTGTCGGGCCTTGTACATCACGCCACTGCGAGCGGTGAGCCGCGATGTGGAGCTTGCGCTAAAGGCTCCGCTGGTTGATCTTGCGTCGCGGGTTCCACAGTTGAAGCGAGTGCGGGTGGAATCGCGGACGGGGGATACAAAGTCGTCGATGAGAGCGAAACAGCGGGAATCGCTGCCAGAGGTGCTGGTGACGACGCCCGAGAGCCTGAGCCTGATGCTGACCTGGGAGAGATCGGCCGAGCTCTTCGCGGGGGTGCGGCATGTGATTATTGACGAGTGGCACGAGCTGATCGGCTCCAAACGCGGGACACAGACCGAGCTTGGTCTCGCGCGATTACGACGGCTTGCACCCGGGCTTGTGACGTGGGGCCTTTCGGCGACGCTGCCGAACGCGGAAGAGGCAGCTGCGACCCTCGCCGGAGTCTCGCGGTTGCAGGATTCGCCCGTGGTGATACGGGCAGACATCGGGCGGCCGGTGGTTGTGACGACGCTGTTGCCAGACCGGGTGGAGGCGTTTCCGTGGGCGGGGCACCTGGGCATTGCAATGCTGCCCAAGGTCATTATGAGCCTTGCAGAAGAGGGGACGCAGCCCGAAGCGATTCCCAGCACGTTGTTTTTCACGAACACGCGGAGTCAGGCCGAGCTGTGGCATCGGGCGATTCTATTCAAGAAGCCCGAGTGGGAGGAAGTGGTTGCACTGCACCACGGGTCGATAGATCGCGACGAGCGTGAGCGCGTGGAACATGGCATCAAAGCGGGCGCGATAAGGCTCGTCATCGCCACGAGCTCGCTCGATCTGGGCGTTGATTTCGCACCAGTCGAGCGCGTGTACCATGTCGGGTCGCCCAAGGGGATCGGGCGGGTGATCCAGCGGGCGGGGCGTGCGAGCCACAGGCCGGGGGCGTCGTGCACGATTTTCTGCGTGCCGACGCACGGGCTTGAGCTGATCGAGATCGACGCGGTGAGGCGTGCGATAGCGGCAGGCGAGGTTGAGCCGCGAACGCCACTGGAAAAGCCGCTCGATGTGCTCGCGCAGCATCTGGTGACATGCGCGATGGGCACTGGATCGACGGCGGACGAGCTTTTCGGGGAGGTCAAGTCGGCGTGGAGCTATCGCAATCTGACGCGCGAGGAGTTCGACTGGACGCTCGCGCTGGTGACGCATGGCGGCAAGACGCTGGGCGCATACCCGAACTACCGGCGTGTCGTGCCCGATGAGCTGGGGATGCTGCGCGTGCCGGTGAAGCGCATCGCCCATCAGCACCGGATGAACATCGGAACGATCGTGAGCGAGGCGGTGCTGGAGCTGCGATACGTGTCTGGCAGGCGGCTTGGCACGATCGAGGAGAACTTCATCACGTTCCTAAAGCCAGGGCAGAAGTTCCGCTTTGCCGGGAAGAACCTGCAGTTCGTGGGGATTCACGAGCTGAGTGCGCTTGTCCGGCCAGCACGGAGCGATTCGTCGTTCACACCCAAGTGGGCGGGGACCAAGCTGCCGATTTCCGAGTCGCTCTCGCAGGGCATCAGGCGGACTCTTGCGATCTCGCGGGATCTTGTGGCACGGTACGAAGACGCTCCATGGCCTGCAAACGCTGTTTCACGTGAACTCGCCGCCGCCAGGCCGATCCTTGAGGCGCAGGCGAGGCTCTCGCGGCTGCCGGGCGAGGACGAGACACTCGTGGAGCTGACGCGAACACGCGATGGCACACATCTATTCGTCTACCCATTTGACGGCCGCCTGGTTCACGCTGGCCTGGCCGCGATTCTCGCGTTGCGGCTCACGCGGCTCGCCCCCACCACCTTCACGACCTCCGTGAACGACTACGGCATGGAGCTGTTGACGCGCGAGGAGCTGCCGCTCGGCGCGATGATCACGGCGGACCTGTTCACGATCGACGGGCTGGCGGCGGATATCGAGGCGAGCATGGACATGGCGGAGGTCGCCAAGCTGCCGTTCCGCGAGATCGCACGCGTGTCGGGGCTTATCCAGCAGAACCATCCGGGCGCGCGGGTGAGCGGGCGGCAGCAGCAGGCATCGGCCGGGCTGCTGTACGACGTGTTCCGCGAGTTTGACCCGGGGAACCTGCTGCTGGAACAGGCACGGCGCGAGGTGGTGGAGCGGCACTTTGAGCAGGGCCGCCTCTCTCGCAGTTTGCAGCGCATCACCGCGAGCAGGATCACCGTCGTGCGCACGCCTCGACCGACGCCCCTGGGGTTCCCGCTGCTCGTGGAACGAACCTCGGCCGAGCTTGCGGGCGAGCCACTGGTCGAACGGCTGCGCAAGATGGTCGAGCAGTGGGAACGCCGGTGAGGATCAGCACAAGACGTGCCCAATCAATATCAGTTCTTGGGAACGTCCACACCAAGCTGCTTCACGAGGAACGAGTATTGATCGGCAACTTCATCGATCTTCTTGGCGGTGGGCTTGCCCGCGCCGTGACCAGCACGAACATCGACACGGATGAGCACGGGCTTGTCTCCTCGCTGGGTTTCCTGCAAGGCGGCAGCAAACTTGAAGCTGTGTGCCGGCACGACGCGGTCGTCGTGATCGCCCGTGGTGATGAGCGTGGCGGGCCACTTGGGTGCCTTGGCCTTCAACGCTGTGTGGTAGGGCGAGTAGGCGTAGAGAGCCTTGAACTCGTCGGTGTTGTCCTCGCTGGAGCCATAATCGCTCTTCCACGCCCATCCGATGGTGAACTTGTGGAACCGGAGCATGTCGAGCACGCCCACCGCGGGCAGGCACGCGCCCCAGAGCTCGGGGCGCTGGGTGATCATCGCGCCGACAAGAAGGCCGCCGTTGCTGCCGCCCGAGCAGGCGAGCCTGGACGGCTGGGTGTACTTCTCGGAGATGAGATACTCGCCCGCTGTGATGAAATCGTCGAAGACGTTCTGCTTGTGGGTCTTGGTACCGGCCTGGTGCCAGGTTTCGCCGTACTCGCCGCCGCCGCGGATATTGGCAACGGCATAGACCCCGCCCATCTCGAGCCAGCCGATGATCGCGGGGCTGAAACCCGGCGTGAGCGAGATGTTGAAACCACCGTACCCATAGAGGAGCGTGGCATTGTTGCCATCGAGCTTGATGTCCTTCTTGTGGGCGAGGAACATGGGGATACGGGTGCCATCCTTGCTCTTGTAGAACTTCTGTTCGACGACGTAGACCGAGGGGTCGAACGGAACCTTGGGCGACTTCCAGAGGGTGCTCTGGCCCGTCGCGACGTCGTAGCGGAAGATGCTGGGCGGGACGTTGTAGCTGTTAAATGAATAGAACGTGTCCTTGTCGACGCGCTTGCCGCCGAAGCCGCCCGCGGTGCCGATGCCGGGCAGCGCAACCTCGCGGACGAGTTTGCCGTCAAGGGCGAACTGCTTGATCTGCGTCTTGGCGTCCTTGAGGTAATTGGCGAACATGTAGTCGCCGACCATGCCGACGCTCACGAGCGTCTCCTGTGCCTCGGGAATCACC
>JAYVUC010000205.1:0-9809 GCA_043788295.1 Phycisphaerales bacterium | reverse complement strand
TCCACGACCTCGCTGCCGCACTGCTCGTCTACTCACGGATCAAGTCCCTTGGACTGTCGTTTTGAAACTGTCTCTAAGTCTTTCGCCGCGATCATCACCTTCGGTGCCGTCACCTTCACCGATGCCGGGAACGACACGTACGTCGCACCGGCCAGCGTCATCATCGGCTTGGTGACGGGGGCGGGGCTAGGGGCGGGGCTCGCCTTCACTTCCATCCGCTTCTTGAACTTCGGCTCATCTGTCGGCGAAGGGATGATCGCCTTGGGCGTCATATCAATCGCCTGCGGCTTCTCCATCACGCCCAGCGTCGCCGCATCATTCTGAAACGTCCGCACGCCGCCCAGGTATCCCGCCTGCTTGAGCCACGCGTTGCGGGCATCCTCCGTCGCCGCCATCAGGTGCCGCTGTGCTTCCTTGCCGTGCGACCGCACGCCATCCCACGGGTTCACGCCAACCGCGTAAGGCCCGACCCGCAGCGACGCCACCTGATCGGCCTGCAGCGACGCCCCGTACCCCGCCGCCCCGGGCGAACCCGTGTTCACCGCCCATGAATCGACGCCGCCGATGCACACCTCCCCGTGCCACAGCCCACCGTTGAACCCTGGCCTGCGAACGCTGTCGGCCCGCCCTGTGGGGTACGAAGGCCGATTCGCCAGGCTCACACCCCGGTCATACCCCGCCGTGTGGTGCACCAGCCAGGTGCCATCGGTGTCGCGGCCATCGAGCGTCAGCACCTGCGTCCCCGTGTTCGCCGGAAGCTGGATGTACCGCGACTGTGTCAACCCGTTGAGGCTGCTGGCGTGGCTGCCGGGCTGCTGGGCGAAGGGGAACGTGGCGAGTGCAGCGATTGCGAAAGCGGTGAGCATGGATGCCTCTCTTGCGTTGTGCGAACCGGGCCGCCTGCGACGATCGCAACAGCCACGCACTCTAATGTGCCCGCAAGACTTGAACTCGGCAAGCCAATTGCACTATTTATGCCGCCGATCGTTCCGTTTATCCGGTTTACCGGCCCAACCGCCCGTGGCTCTCGGACCTATTTCTTCTCGGCCGGCTTGGCAGTCGTCGGCTTGCCCTCGGCTGGCTTTACCGCAGCAACCAACTCCGCCGCCGAATTGTCGAACCACTGGATGCACTTTGCGACATTGGCCTCAAGCTCCGCGCCCGCGCCGTCCTCGTACTCCACCAGAATCACGCCCTTGAAGCCCTGCCGCTGAAGTTCCCGCAGCATCTCCCTCGCGTGCCCCTCGCCCGTGCCCCAGGGCTTGTCCTTGATGCTCTTGTCCGCTTCCGTTGCCACATCCTTGAAATGCAACTCGATGATGTGCCCTTCGAGCTTCTTGAGCTGCTCAACGGTTGAAAGCCCCGAGCGAGGCCAGTGCCCCGTGTCCGCGCACGAGCCCATCCGCGTGCTTCGATCCTTGATCGCGTCGAGCACGATGCTGGGATCCCAATACCGCGAGGGCTTGGGGTGATTGTGGAACGCGAGCTTGATCTGATACTCATCGGCGAGCTTCGACGCCAGATCGAGCGCGTCGGGCTCGGGCTCGCAGCTGATCGTCTGCATCCCCATGCCCTTGGCGAACTCGAAGTTCGCCCGGTCGGCCTTCTCATCCTTGGAGATGCCGATCACGCCATAGCTGTTCGCCGTGACACCTGCGTCTTTCAGCTTCTTCTTCCAGAGCTCGCGGTTCTCCTTGCTCAGGTCCGATCCGACCTTTACATCTCCCGTCTCCTTGCTGAGCGTCTGACCAGGGTAAAACTCAATGTGAGTCAGCCCGAACCGCTTGGCCGTGTCGATCGTCTCGAAACATGTCCGGTCGCGGAACGTCCACGCCTGCGTTCCAAGAGTCCAGCCGAGTTTCACCGCCGCCTCGGGCTTGCGGACAAACGGCGCAGCCGCCGGTTGCACCACAGGAGCCACGGCGGGCTTGCTTTCAACGGGTTTGGACGTGGGTTGGACGATCATCATGGCGGCACACAGCAGGCTGAGCATTGTGAGGTTCCTGAAAGAGCGAAGCGAACGCCATACCGGTACACTCTCGGCATGGAGTTCAAGTCTACCACGCTTTCCAACGGGCTGCGGATCATCGCCGAGCTCGACCAGGCCGCCCACACCGCCGCCGCCGGGTTCTTCGTCAAGACCGGCGCCCGCGACGAGGCCTCACCCGTCATGGGCGTCTCCCACTTCCTCGAGCACATGATGTTCAAGGGGACCGCGAGCCTCACCGCCGAGGAACTCAACCGCGCGTTCGACGAGATCGGGGCCCGCAACAACGCCTACACCAGCAACGAGATGACGTGCTTCTACGCACAGGTTCTTCCCGAGCACGCACCCCGCACGCTCGACCTCCTGGGCTCCATGATGCGTCCCGCCTTGCGGCAGGCCGATTTCGACACCGAGAAGGGCGTCATCCTCGAAGAAATCGCCATGTACAAGGACAATCCATTCTGGGTCTTGTACGAGGCTTCCATCGCCAAGCACTATGGCGACCATCCGATGAGCCACCGCGTGCTTGGCACCGACGACACGATCAAGGCCCTCCAGCGCGATCAGATGCACGGCTATTTCGACAACCGATACTCGGCCGACAACACCGTCCTCGCCCTCGCCGGTAAGCTCGACTTTGACCGCTGCGTCGCGCAGATCGACTCGCTCTGTGGCTCATGGGCCCGCACCGGAGCAGCCCGCAACGCCGCCAAGCCCACGCCCGTGGGTGGCCGCTTCGATCTCAAAGACTCTAAAGTCAGTCGCGGCTACTTCCTCGCCCTGTGCGAGGCTCCCCCCATCAACGACGAACGCAAGTACGCCGCCGCCCTGCTCGCGCAGGTGCTGGGGGCGAGCGAGAACAGCCGCCTGCACTGGGCCCTGGTCGAATCGGGCACCGCCGAGGAGGCCCAGGCGTCGTACGACGGACACGACGGCATCGGGGAGTACTACATCTTCGCCGCAGGCGACCCCGAGCGCATGGACGACATCGAGGCCGAGATCAACCGCCAGCTCGACACTCTCGTGGACAGCATCACCGACGACGATCTCGAACGGCTCCGCAACCGCATCGCCACCGGCGCGACGCTCAACGCGGAGAAACCCGGCGACCGAATGCAACGCCTGGGCCGCCACTGGACGTACCTCAACGCGTACCAGACGCTCGACGAGGAGCTCGCCAAGATCAACGCCGTCACCAAAGCCGACCTGCGCAGCGCGTCCCGCGATTTCCCGATCAAGCCGATCACCGTCGGACGGCTGTTACCCGCCGGATGAGTCGAGCGATGCAGCCGCGCCGAGCCCCGCGACATATCCGCTCGCCCACGCCCACTGGAAGTTGAACCCGCCGATTCGCCCGTCGACGTCGCATATCTCCCCGCACAGATAGAGCCCCGGGCACCCACGGCTCTCCATCGTTTCAAGTTGAATCTCGGCCAGCGGCACACCGCCCGCCGTCACCTCGGCGTGCGTGAAGCCGCGATCCCCTACCACAGGCAGCGGCGTCTCAACCACCATCTGCGCGAGGTTCTTGCGTTGATCGCGCGGCAACAACTGCCCCTGCACGCTCTGATCGACGCCGGCCTCTTTGCAAATGCCTTCGGCCACCCGCTCGGGCAACCCGCGCTCGCGAAGCCACCGCCCTGGGCTGACCTTGCCGAGTTTCTGCATCGCGAGGTCCACGCTCTCGATTGTTTCGCCGGGAAGCCAGCTCATCACGAGCCGCGCGCCCGCGTCCACGGCGTACGCGGCTGTGTAGTAGCGGCTCATGTCCAGCGGCCCGGGACCGCTGAGCCCGAAGTGCGTGCAGAGCGTCGAGTTTGTGAAAACTTTGAGCCGCTTGCCCGTCGCCGATCGCAGCTCGAGCGTTGTGGGCAGTGTGATGCCGCTGAGCGAGCGAATGTAGTGTCCGTCGGCGAGCACAAGCGGGACGAGGGCCGGAAACACCCGCGGCGTGATCGTGTGCCCGAGGCTGCGAGCGATGTCATAGCCCGCGCCGTCGGAGCCGGTCTTGGGGAGCGCCATGCCGCCGGTTGCGAGAATCACGCGGCGGGCGGTGATTATTTCGCCGGGCAGCGAGTCGGTTTCCGCACGTTCCACACGGAACATATCCCCGTTTTTGCGCACAGATGTGACACGCCAGGGGTGTCGCAGATCAACGTAGGCTTCGGTGCAGGCCGTGAGGAGCGCGCCGAGAATCGAGTGGGCGTCGTCGGAAACGGGGAAGAGTTTGCCGGTGTCTTCCTGCTTTAGTTCGACGCCGCGCTCGCGGAAGAACTCGACTGTTTCGGGCACATCGAAACGGCGGAGGACTTTCTTGATCGCGTTGCGGCTGCTCCCGGCGTATTGCAGCTCATCGACTTTGTGGTGTGTGACGTTGCAGCGGCCGCCGCCGGCGACGAGAATCTTCGCCCCGAGCTTTTTCGCACCATCGAGGGCGATGATGGAACAGAGCCGCGAGCATGAGCGAGCGAGGCCGTCGGGAGAGCCATTCGCTTGCTCACGCTCGCGGCTCTGTTGGAGCCTCCGCCCCGCCCAGATTCCGGCGAAGAGGCCCGCTGCTCCGGCACCGATCACGGCGATGTCTGCGGGCTCGTTCATGACAGATCGGCCAGCCGCTTGGCCGTCTCGCTGTCGAGCAGATCTTTCATCAATCGGCTCATATCGCCCGCGAGCAGGTCTCGCAGTTGATATTCGCCGGGCAGGCGTTCGTCGGCGACGATGCCTTCTTTCCAGCGGTAGGTGCGGATTTTGTCGCTGCGATCGCCGCCTCGTATCTGGTTTTTGCGGGCGGCGGAGCGTTCGTTGTGCTGGCGTTGGCGTTCGAGCTCGTGGAGGCGGGTCATGAGCAGGCGGCGGGCTCGTTCGCGGTTTTGCTGTTGGCTTTTGGCTTCCATCATCTTGATGATGATGCCGCTGGGCTTGTGGTGTATCTGCCAGGCGGACTCGACCTTGTTGACATTCTGGCCGCCGGGGCCTTGGGAGCGGGTGGCGGATTCCTCGACATCGTTGGCCCAGTCGATCTTGACATCGACCTCTTCGGGCTCGGGGAGGACGGCCACGGTCGCGGTGCTGGTGTGGATTCGGCCCTGGGTTTCGGTGGCGGGGACACGCTTGACGCTGTGGACGCCGGCCTCGAAGGCGAGTTCGCTCCAGACGCCTTCGCCGCGGATGTTGAGCGTGACGGAGCGAAGCCCACCGGCGGCGTCGGCGGAGACTTCGAGGGCTTCGCAGGTCCAGCCGCGGCGGGCGGCGTATTTCTGGTAGACGTCGACGAGGTCACGGGCCCAGAGGGCGGCCTCGTCTCCACCGGTGCCGGCCCGCACCTCGACGATCACGGAGCCGACCTTGCGATCGTCGGCGGTGACGAGAGTGGCGACGGCAGTGGACAGGGCCTCGCTGGCGGCGATCTGAAGGCCGGGAAGCTCTTCGCGGGCCATGGCGACGAAGTCGGCGTCGGCGTTGGCGAGGATGGCGGCCTGGAGCTGCTCGATCTCCTGTGCGGCGGCTTTGAAGCGGCGAGAGGCGAGGACGACGGGCTCGATGGCGGCCCGTTTCATGGCGATCTCGCGGACCTTTTTGTGGTCTGCCAGAACGGCGGGGTCTTCGAGGGCTTCGCTGAAGAGGTCGTGCTGCGTCTCAAGGTCGGTGAGGGTTGAGAGCACCGATCGCGGCAGATTGCCCAGGAGTTTGTCGATCACAGCAGACACCGGCAACGATACCCGTGTCGAGCGTGGGTGGGAAGTGTGGAAGGCAGAGGATCATGGGCTGGAAACCCATGCCACGAGGCGCCGGTATAGTGGGGGCAGCTTGGAAGGGTGAAGGGTGGTCTAAAGGAGCAGGGCATTGCCGAACGCGATCGAGATTCGTGGGGTGACGAAAACATTCGGGTCCAAGATAGCTGTCAAAGACCTTGATCTGACGATTCCTGAGGGCTCGCTGTACGCTTTCATCGGGCCAAACGGTGCGGGCAAGACGACGACGATCCGCATGATCATGTCGATTCTGTTCCCTGACTCGGGCGAGGTTTCGGTGCTGGGGAAGTCGTCGGCGGTGGAGAGCAAGGACCGCATCGGGTACCTGCCCGAGGAGCGGGGCATTTATCGCAAGATGAAGGTCGGTGCGTTCCTGAACTACATGGGGCGGCTCAAGGGTCTGGATAGCGGGCCGCTGGACAAGACGGTGCGGGAGTGGCTCGATCGGGTGCAACTGCGCGAGACGTATCGCAAGAAGTGCGAGGAGCTCTCGAAGGGGATGCAGCAGAAGGTGCAGTTCATCGCGTCGGTGATCCACAAGCCCGATCTGGTGATTCTGGATGAGCCGTTCAGCGGGCTTGATCCGGTGAACCGCGCGCTGTTGCGGGCGTTGATTGATGAGCAGCGGGCGCGCGGGGCGACGCTGATATTTTCGACGCACGCGATGTTCGAGGCGGAGCAATTGTGCGACCGGGTTTTCATGATCCACAAGGGCGTGAAGGTTTTGGACGACACGCTGGAGACGATCTGGGACCGGTACGACCCGCGGATGATCGAGATCGAGCCGATTGCGCCCCTGGCGAGTGTGGATGCGGCACCGTTCCGCACGATCCCCGGCGTTGTGTCTGCAATGGTGGGCGGGAAGGGGATTGACCTGAAGCTGGGTGCGGGTTCGGATGTGGGTGAGGTGATGGCGCAGGCGGCGCGGATGGTGCCCGCGAGGCGGGTGGAGCTCAAGAGGCCCAACCTTGAGGATATTTTTATTGAGCTTGTGGGCGGGAAAGCGGCGGCGCTTCAGAGCGAGTCGGACCGCGAGCTGAGCACGGCCGGGGGGAGAGCCTGAACATGATCAAGACTTTTTATGTGGCGCTGCGGGAGTTTGTTTCGACGGTGGGGACCAAGGGGTTTATTCTGGGGCTGATTCTGCCGCCGATTCTGGGCGGGTTTGCGATTGTGGTGATGCCGCTGCTGCTGAAGGGGACGGCCCCCAAGGTTGAGGGGCAGATTGCGATCATCGATCGGTCGGGGCTGGTTGCGGAGGGGTTCAAGAAGCGGATGACACCCGAGGCGGTGAGTGCGTATATGTCGCGGATGTTCAATGATGATGAGAAGAAGAAACGCGGGGTGGACATGCCTGCGGGATCGGCGGATGCGGCCAAGCAGTTGATGGGAACGGCGGCGGTGACGATCCAGGTGCTGCCGGGCGACACCGACCCGGACCAGGCGAAGGCGGAGATTCTCAAGGCGTCGGATGGGGGGAAGTCGGGCGGGCCCGACCAGAGGCTCGCGATCGTGGTGATTCCGGCGGAGGCTGTGAAGCGAGAGGATGGGCAGGCACTGGCGGGGATTCAGATGCTGCACGCGCCGCAGCTTGCGTTGCAGTGGATCGGGATGATCGAGAACGCGGCGGGTAAGGCGGTGGTTGACGCGAGGCTTGAGGCGGCGGGGCAGGACGCGGCGGGGATTCGCAGGCTCGTGGAGATGCCATGGAGCGAGACCAAGTCGGTGACAAAAGAGGGCGATGTCAAGACGAACGAGATGGCAAAGATACTGCTGCCCGGGGCGTTCATGTTCTTGATGTGGATCTCGATTTTCACGAGCGGGCAGTATCTGCTGACCTCGACGATCGAGGAGAAGTCGAGCCGGGTGATGGAAGTGCTCTTGTCGGCGGTTTCACCCATGCAGCTTCTGGTGGGTAAAATCCTGGGGCAGGCGTGCGTGGGGCTGGCGATCATGGCGGTGTACTCGAGTGTCGGGGTGATAGCGTTGATCAAGGCGGCGATGAGCAACATGATCGATCCGATGCTGATCGTGTATCTGTTTGTGTACTTTCTGATCGGGTTCAGCTGCATCGCGTGCATGTTCGCGGCGGTGGGCTCGGCGGTGTCGGACATCCGAGAGGCCCAGTCGCTGATCGGGCCGGCGATGATCGTGCTGATGCTGCCGATGATGCTGTGGCTGCCGATTACGCAGAATCCAAACGCGACACTCGCGCAGGTGTGCTCGTTTGTGCCACCGATCTCGCCTTTCATCATGGTGCTGAGGTTGGCGGGCAACGAGCCGGTGCCGGTGTGGCAGATTCCGGCGACGATCATCTTTGGGATCGGGACGGTGGTTGTGCTGGCGTGGGCGGCGTCGAAGATCTTCCGAATCGGCGTGTTGATGTATGGAAAGCCGCCGAACTTCCGCACGTTGATCCGGTGGGTGAAGATGGCGTGAGGCGTGAGACGAAGAGAATGAGAGACGAAGTGGAAGGCAGGGATTCATTTCCCTTGTCTTTCACTTCGCCACTTGGTCTCTTCGCACTTACCCCAAGGCTTCAAGACACTTGGCCACTGCCGCAACCATTGGCACCAGTTCGCCCTTGCCGGCGGTGTCTTTGCGGAGTTTGAACTCGACGGCACCCTGTTCCATGGCTTTATCGCCGATGGTGAGGCGGATGGGCAGGCCCACGAGGTCGGCGTCCTTGAACTTGACGCCTGCTCGCTCGTCTCGGTCGTCGACGAGCACGTCGATGCCGGAGTTGTTGAGCGAGCCAGCGAGTTGTTTCGCGGCGGCCATGTGGGCGGCATCGTCGGGCTTCATGACGGTGATGAGGACGTGGTACGGCGCGATGGCGGCAGGCCAGAGGATGCCGTCCTTGTCGTTGTTCTGTTCGACCGCGGCGGCCATAGTGCGTGAGACGCCCACGCCGTAGCAGCCCATGATGACACTCTGCTTCTGCTGCTTGTCGTCGAGGAAGGTGAGGCCCATGGCGTCGGAGTACTTGGTTCCGAGCTTGAAGATGTGGCCGACCTCGATGCCGCGTGTGGCGATGAGCGTTGAACCTGCGGCTCTGGGCGAGGGGTCGCCGACGAGGGCGTTACGGACGTCGCCGACGAGCATGTACTCGTCTGTCCCGGCGAGGCCGCCTTTGGCGTCGCCGCTGGCGCCTGAGGCGAGCGGGTCTTTGCCCAGGTCGCGTTGCCAGTTGAAGTGCTTGACGTGGTGGTCTTTTTTGTCGCCGCCGGTAACCCAGAACTTGCTCTTGCCCGCGGCGTCGTCGAAGCTGATGGCCGCGTCACGATCGACCAGGAGCAGGACGCCCTTTTTGCCCACGGCGGCGCGTGGGCTGACAAAGCCGATGGCGAAGCCTTTGGCGATGGCCTGGGCGGGGTCGGCGAGTTTGATTCCGGTGACCTCGGCGAGCCCGCGCACCTTGCCCTCGTTCACGTCGTGATCGCCGCGGACGACTGCAAGGATGTACTCCTCGCCGAACTTCGCGAGGTCCGCCGCAGTGCTCTCCACCTTGAACAGCACGCTCTTGAGCATGTGCTGGGGCTTGACCTTCATGAACTTGCACACGTCCTCGATGCCGGGGCAGTCGGGTGTGTGGACCTCTTCGAGCGGGCCAGAGGGGTCGCCCGCGAAATAGCCCTTGGACGGCAGGGTGCGAACGCCGATCTCACACTTCTCCACGTTCGCTGCGTATCCCGATTGCTCGCATTTGAGCACAGTGTCCTCGCCGCTCTCGCAGTTCACCATGAACTCGTGGCTCGCCGAGCCGCCGATGGGACCACTCTCGGCCTCGACGGCGGTGAAGGAGAGCCCGCAGCGGCGGAAGATGTTGCTGTAGGCAGTGAACATTTTGTCGTAGATTTCGCTGAGGCTGCCTGGCCCGTCGAGGGCGGTGTGGAAGGAGTAGGCGTCCTTCATGATGAACTCGCGGCAGCGCAGAAGGCCGGCGCGGGGGCGGGCTTCGTCGCGGAACTTCGTTTGGATCTGGTAAAGATTGAGCGGCATCTGCTTGTAGCTGGTGAGGACGCCCTTCATCAGGTCGGTGATGACTTCCTCGTGTGTGGGGGCGAGGG
>JAYVUC010000204.1:0-12337 GCA_043788295.1 Phycisphaerales bacterium | reverse complement strand
CGTGAAGCGCTACCGCCAGAGCCAGCGAAAGGCGGTGCCGGCATGAGCCAATCAAACAACATTCCCTCGCCCGCGTCGTCTTCCCCTTCCCAACCCAAGTCGCTTCCTCGGAGGATTCGGCCTGCACGGCCGCCTTCGACCTCCGCCCGTACCAAGGCTTCCCGACCGCTCCCGCCGCCTGTACCTCAGGAAGGCCTCGGACGGTCTATGGAACTCTTGGCAAAGGTGAAAGCCGGCACGTTGCCCGCGGATCTGATCGCGCCCGGAGATCGGCAGCTTCTCGTCGCTGTTCTATTGGCCGACGGATTCTCGACCGCTGAGATCGCGGAAGTCCTGAAGTTCTCGGATCGTACGATCGAGCGAGACCGCAGAGCGATCCGGGAAGGCATGGCGGTTCCCAAGGACCCCAAGCTGGTAGAGCAGATGGTGGGAAAGCTCATAGCCGAGGCCGAACTCTCCACGCAGCGAATTCGGCGGACGGCCCGCGAGAGAGACGTGGATGCCAGCGTGAAGATCGATGCCCAGCATCGCTGCTTTGAGATTCATCGAGAGCTGATGCAATTTCTGCAGCGGGTTGGGTATCTGCCCACCGCCAGTCAGAAGGTTGAGGCCGACCTCACCCATCACCTGGGCGAGCTCCCATCGTTCGACGAGATGCGATTGGAGGTCGATCGGATCAAAGCCGTCAGCGGCGGGGCCCCCGACCAGTTTGCGGAAATTGACGATGTCTTCGCGCGTGTCGCCGTGGCCTCCCAGGTCAAGCAGCTCGCAACCACCCTCAACAACACAGGAGAATCCGATGCTAATGGAACCGAATCCTGAGCACGCCGCATTCGCCATGAGAGCATTGAGCAATACACGCCGCACAGCCGGCGAATCCTCGCCCTTGGCCTTCGCCCAGCTCTACCTCCCGGACCTTGTCAGTAAGCCCTCCTCGCCCATGCACCGCGAGCTTTTCGAGGTGCTCGCCACCTTCCACAAGAATCGGGGCTCTCGCTTGGCCATCGCAGCGCCGCGTGGCCATGCCAAGAGCACGATCGCCACGCTGGTGTATGTGGTGTGGTGCCTTGCTTATGCCAAGGAGTCATTCATCGTCGTGGCCTCGGGCACCGAGGATCAGGCCAACCGGCTCTTGAATCACGTCAAGGGGCAATTGGAGTCCAACCCGCTGATCCGAGCGGACTTCCCCGAGCTCGTGCCCCAAGCGCGCACCCCGCCCTGGAAGAAGAACGGCATCCTGCTCGGGAACGGAACGATGCTTGTCAGCTATGCCAGCAGCCAGAACCCTCGCGGCATTCGTCACCTCAAGCATCGCCCAACCCTCTTCATCGCCGACGATCTGGAAAGCAAGGAACTCGTCGCCAGTGAGCTCCAGCGGGTCAAGCTCGCCGACTGGTTCAGCGGGACCTATCTCAAGGCGGGGTCGCCCGAGACCAACACGATTGTCGTCGGCACCATCCTCCATCCGGAATCACTCTTGGCTCGGTTGATGGACCCGCTAAAGAGTGACCTTTCCCCTTCAACCCGGTCCAATCCAAGGTACGGTTACTTGGGGTTGGCTCGAAGGAGGGCCGCCGCCACCGCACTACTACTGCGATCGGTCGGAATCGGCTCAATCGTGGGAGGTCTAGACCATCCAGGCGAAGTCCGCGATGTCGGCGGATTGGTTGCCTCTCCTAGCCGTGACCCAAGGACAACCCCTGGCATTTTGGCAGAGCGCGCGAGGCGTGGTGTTTCATGGGCGTTCCTGTGGGGATTCACGCCCAGATTGGCGCAACCGGCCTTGCCTCGCCCGTATGTCGAGCCACTCATGGTGCGGCCAGAGCCTGCTCGCGTGCCGCCCGTGTGGGCGGCACGCGAGCAAGCAAGCCACAGGAGATTCACCATGCCCCGTCGCCCAACCCCCACCACCCCCGCCACCCCCATCACGCCCGGCCTTCCCGCCAAGCCCGCCGCCGCCCCCAAGCCCGTCGCTCCACCGCAGCTCAAGAAGGCTTCAGGTAGGCAGCGTCGGCGCGGCCGTGTCGACGTTCCGGCGGCCAGCGCCAAGGGGACAAGAGCCGTTGCCGCCAAGGTCGCAGAGGAGAGCGCTATCGAAGCCAAGCCCGCACGGCCCGCCGCGTCCGCGAAGCCCAAGAGCAGCGCCTGCCTACCCAAGCCCGCTAAGAGGCACGCGAAGCGAGCCAAGCTCAGCGCTCTCGATGCAGCCGCCGAGGTGCTTGGAGGGCTCACGGGCAAGGAGAGGGCCGATGGGATCGGAACCGCGGATCTGATCGAGCGCATGCACCGGGCCCGGCTGTGGACCAGCCCCGGCGGCAAGACGCCCGCCGCCACTCTGTACGCCGCCATGCTCCGTGAAATCGGCACGAAAAAGACCGAGTCGCGATTCAAGCGCGTCGGGCCCGGACGATTCTTGTTCAAGATGAGCGGCAAGTCCTCTCGCGGTGAGGCTGGTGCATGAAGGCCCAGTCGCATCCAGGCGGGCTCGATCTTGCCCGCCTTCCACGCATGTCGGTCGATGAGCTCCGCCGCCTGTGGGCGGAGCACATCGGCCGCAAGCCTCCGTCGCAGAAGCGCATCCTCGTGCGAGAACTGGCGTGGCGCGTCCAGGAACGCATCCATGGCGGGTTTGACCACGAGACCCGCCGTCTGCTGCAGTCGGCCATGCGAGACGGACTCGCGTCCATCAAGGATCGAGGCGTTCGGTCGCCCGCCGATGGCGAAACGCCCGAGGCCGCATATCACCCTGCCAAGCGAGGCCCGAAGGCGGCCCGGGCGCTTCCATCGGCCTCCAAGCTCATCCGGACGTGGCGTGGCCGGTCCCATGAGGTCGAGGTGCTCGACGGCGGGCGATCGTTCCGGTACCAGGGCCGAGAATTCAAGAGTCTCAGCGAGATCGCCAAGCTCATCACGGGCACGCACTGGTCCGGGCCCAGGTTCTTCGGCCTGACCTCGCGGTCCTCGCCGAACGGACGGGAAGGTGTGGCATGACGACGGCGTTGCCCCGAATCACCCGCTGCGCGGTCTATACCCGCAAGTCGAGCGAAGAAGGGCTCGACATGGCCTTCAACTCACTCGACGCCCAGCGCGAGGCCGGAAGCGACTACATCAAGAGTCAGAAGCACCAGGGCTGGGTCGCCATCGGGACTGCCTATGACGATGGTGGTTTTTCGGGCGGCTCCACCGATCGACCCGGGCTGCAGAAGCTCCTGGCCGACATCCAGGCGGGCCGCGTGGACGTGGTGCTGGTGTATAAAGTAGATAGGCTCTCGCGGTCGTTGGCGGACTTCGCCCGCCTCATGCAGACCTTCGACGAGCACCATGTCAGCTTCGTCTCTGTCACCCAGCAATTCAACACGACCACTTCAATGGGGCGGTTGACGTTGAACATGCTCCTATCGTTCGCGCAGTTTGAGCGCGAGGTCTCCGGGGAGCGAATTCGCGACAAGATCGCCGCCACCAAGCGCAAAGGCCTGTGGGTCTGCGGCCAGCCGCCCCTGGGCTACCGCGTGGAAGGCACCGGAGAGAAGCGCTGTCTGCGGATCGTCCCGGCCGAGGCAGCCCTCGTGCGAGCGATCTTCGCCGGGTACGTCGAGGGTGGCTCTCTGGTCGGCCTCGCGGCGGAATTGAACGCCAAGGGGCACATCACCAAGCAATCCAAGAGCTCCAAGGGCCGATCGCGCGGCGGCAGACCTCTCGACAGCGTCTACATCTACCGCATCCTCACCAATCCGATCTACCTGGGCCAGATTGCGCACACGCGCGGTGGCAAGACCGAGCTTTGGCCGGGACTTCACGAGCCGATCCTGGATCGGGCGCTTTGGGACCGCGTTTACGGGCTGATGGCCAAGGTCGAGCGCGAGACCCGCCACCGCTGGACCCACACCCATCTCCTCAAGGGCAAGATCCGAACCTTCGAGGGCCACGCCATGAGCCCGGGGTCGGTTCAAAAGCCCGTCTTAGCCTCGGATCCAAAGGGGGCCAAACGCCACGTCCGGTACTACATCAGCCAGAAAGCACTCAAGCAGGGCTACAAGACCTGCCCCATCAAGTCGATCAACGCCTCACATCTTGACGATGTGGTGCGGGCTCTTGTCATGGACCACCTCAGGACCGGCCACCGCGCCGATCTCCGCACGTTGGACCCCGCGACTCGTGATCACTGGGTCCGCGAGGTGCTGGCCGCCGTCACGCTCGCTCCCGACACCATAAAGGTGGAAGTCTCAACCGAACGGGCGTCGGCGTGCGCCCCGGCGCTGCGGGCCGCGGCTGCCGAAGAGCCTCAGGGGAAGGCTCCCAAGCGACCGCGTGGAGCTGCGCCCGTCGACGGCAGCGCTGGCGGCGTGCAAACTTGCCCCTTCACACCCGAGGTTGAGGAGCAAGGCGAGCGCACCATCCTGACGCTCCGCTTGCAGATCAAACGTCTCGACGGCCGGCGCGTGCTTCTTTCGCCGGAGGGGCACGACCTCCTAACCACCGCCTCGCTCACCGGCCAGCCTGTCGCCCGAGCAAGCATCATTCATGCCATCGGCCTCGCGTTCTCATGGCACAGAGAAATGCTCCGTGACGACACCACGATCGAGACCATTGCGCGGCGGCACGGCTTCGGTAGGACCTACGTGCACAACCTGCTGCGCCTCACGAACCTTCGACCGCAGACGCTCAAGGCAGCCCTCACAGGAACGCTTCCCGCTGGCTGGGGACTTCGAGAGCTCTTCGAAACCTCCGCCTCCCTGGATTGGTCGCGGCAACGGAAGCTGGAATCGTAAAGTGGGGTAACCTCCCAGGACCACCGAGGGGGTCCCCATTACGTGGGCCGGGTTCGTGAGCCACGTTCCCCCGCGCACTTATTTGCGGAGGAATCTCTCCACGAGCGCCTGGCCCCGGGTTCCCCAAACGCCCTTGCAGTAGTAGCAATCCGGACGGGGATCATCGCGGCTGACGGTGACGCGAGACATTCGCCCGTCGTATTTCACGAGGCGCGACGGTCGGTCGAGCCCGGTGCAGAGCTTCATGAACTCCGTCGCTGCGAGGGAAGCGACCACAGCATTGATCGAGACAACCGACGGTCCGCGCCCCGCCAAGAGCTCTGTTCGCACGCCGTAGATTGCTTGTCGGTCCATTCGCTGCCCCTCGGTTTCCAGATCTCGCGAGGCCTCCTGCGTGTCGAGTTCGCCCAAGCACACGAGGCACCCTTCGCCCCCGACCGAGCAGCACACTCGCCCGCCATAGCGGGGTGGGTCGCCCGGCTCCACTCCGCTTGAGACGTCGATGTAGGGCTTGCCATACGCCGCGCACAGCTCCGTCAGTACAAGGCGTACGCCTTCCAGGTCGACACATCCAAACACGTAGTCGGCGGAGGTGACCGCCGCGAAGCCATCCTTTGTCAGAAGGCTCGCCCGCACAACCTCCACGGCGATACTCGGGTCATATTCCGTGACCATGCGGCGGGCCGTGTCGACTTTGTGAGTTCCCGGGATCGGATCAGTGTGCCGGGCGCAGAAGTGGCGGTTGCGATTGGTGTGCTCGACCTCGTCATGGTCGACGATCACCAGTTGACCCACGCCGAGCAACGCCAGTTGAGGGATCAGGGCGCTGCCCGTCCCTCCCGCGCCGATCACTGCTACACGGGCAGCAGTGAGCTTCTCCTGGCCGGCCTGCCCAAAGAGAGGGAGTTGACGATCAAAGCGACTCTCGATCATAGATAGATTTCCAGTTGCCAAGTGTGAGGCCCGTCGGGAGAACCCGCTGCTCTCCAGCCAAAATGACAGCGATGGGAGCAGTTTCAGGGGTGGTATCAGCCCAGCCCACAGCGTCCACGGAATCGACTGCAAACACCACTGCCGCATACGGGCGACCGGCAAGCCGCCAGCGAGCATGTGGAACGAAGTCGTCGAAACCGCGGAGGTCGCTCCAGGAAAAGCAAGCTTCCCGCTGGCCCGGGTGTGAGTGACACTCGACCAGCGCAGCCCCCAAGTCGTGGGCTCGCTTGAATATCGCTGCGCGGGATTCGTCGGTCAGTTCAAGGTAGAACCGCGACCGGCTCGCGAATCCCTCCGGAGGGATCAGCATGCTCTCGACTACAGAGAGTGTGATGACATCCGCTTTCCGAGTCGGGCGAGCAAACAGGAAGGCGGCTTCTTCGCATACGCCATCGCGGGGTAGCAAGTGCTCGCACAAGGCCTCAAACGCGCCTTCCGGGAGGTCTAGTTCGATGCGCGGCATTCACGCGCCCTCCGCGAACCGCTGTGCGAAACCCCGAGCCCATTGGAGAAGATTCACCCCGTGCTCGACGCTGGCCGTCGGACGCCAATCGGCGGCATCGGCGACAGACCACGAGAAGAGTCCCCAAACGCCGCCGAAGGGCGGTTGGCTGCCCGCGGGCTCGGTGTAATTGACCGGCATCGTCCCATTAAAGCGGAGCCCCGCAGGGACGAAAATGCCGTAGGGCGGAGCAACCGGGAAGGCGTCGCTGATCTGGAACGCGACATCCACCACGTTGGGAGCCCAGCCTTCCGGGAGCGGGACGCCGGGAAGGCGGACCCAACTCTCACGATGCTCCAGACTGGGAAAGGCTCGTTGCAGGAGGCTGATCTCCGCCCCGATCCGTTCAGCCCGCGAGAATCCTCGCTTCCAGCGCACACGGCGGCAGTAGGCACGCCCCGGAAGCAGGTAAATGACCTCGCCGGGAGCCAGGGTCCGCTCCGAGTTGTCGGCGAGGATTTCGACCACGCCTTGCGCGGGATCCCAGCCGCCAACCCGGGCGATTTCCTCGGCGGTGATGCTAGGGAGATCCCACCGATGTTCCGTGCCCTCGGTGTTCACGCAAAATTGCTTCGTCGGGTCGCGCTCGTCGCACCCGCAACCGCCAACACGATCGAGTTCTTGACGCTGTTCCATGGTTCAATCTCCTTATCGAATGGACGTGCCTGAGCTATTGGTGTTGCAGGGGCGACATCGCCCCAGCATCGAAGCACCGGGCACATCTGTTTCTGAATCCAATGCTTCGATACGATGTCAACTTGCGGTGCGGTCGGTCCGGCCTCGCTACCCTTTACCGCGAGCGGGCGGTGGTATGACGGTCGACAGTCAGGTTTTCTCATGCCTCAACGTTTTCTTTCAAAGCACTGTCATACCCCCTGGACTTCGAGGTAAGGGGATGTGGAGAAGGAGAGATTCGGTAGGAGGACCGCAAGATGCTCGAACCGCCGCCGAGGCGAAAACCCGCGACGGAACTTGAGATCAAGCTCAGCGCGGGTCTGTCTGTGGATCTCGATCAACTGGTCGCCGAAATTGACCAGCCCATGTACGACGAACTCATTCGCGTGTTCCGGAGCACGCTCTCTCATGACGAGCGGGAGGACTTGGCCCAAGATGTCTTCGTCGAGCTTTGCGAGAGCCCAACAAAGTACGACAAGTCTCGTGCCAGTCTTCCACGCTACGCCAAGTTGCGCGTTCGCTCGCTTGCCCTGAACTACATCAAGGATCGGAACAAGGCATGTAGGCAAAGGCGGCTGTTCGACGAGCGTGGCCACCTCCAGTTTGCCCCTCAGGCGCGAGTTGGGCCGCTGGAAACAGCGGAGGATGAAAGGGTCGTTCTGGAGGCCGTTGATCGCGTGAGAGTTGCCATCTTGCAACTGCCCCTCCAACAGCGACTCGCGGCCGAAGCCTATTTGAAGTATGGCCCCGAGCGCTACGCGTCGTGTCTTGCCGCGGAACTGAAAGTGAACCCAAATCGTGTGTCCCAGTGGTGGACGAGGGCGAAGCGGGCCATTCGTGAAGCCATTGGGTCAGAAGTAGAGGTGTTCGAGTGAAGGAGGCATGGATGCAGCAAAAGACCCCGGCGGTCAATCTGCGTGAAGTATTGAGGCATGCTTTTGCGTCCCTCCCCGCCGGAGAAGTTGATGCTTGCCAGGCTGGGTCGGAAACGTCTGACGTGGTCCCCGTGACACGCACTGCCGGAGATCGCTCTCGGATGCGACAGAAGGTGGTGGAGGAACTGGCACGTCGACGATCGGAGTCCAAATCCACGGTGGACGGCGCAAGGGGCTCTCCGGCGGAATCTCCTGCTCCATCCGCTGAAGGCGAGCAAGGCCTGTTCGGAGAAGTTGGCGGTTCTGCCATGGCTCGGCCCGAAAGCGGCATTGGCTCCCGTCCTGCCTCTGCGGCTCGTGTGCGACTTCGGGCGAGCACAGATGTCCGTGAGCTCGTCGGCCAGGCCTATCGCTCCCTGATGCGGCGTTTGCCGGAGGATCACGTCATCCTCGATCCTTTAGCAAATGCCGAGTTTATCGTCCGCTGCAAGGAGCTTGGAGCGAAGGTGTCGGAACTCGTGCTCAACCGAACCTTGTTGAACAACCGCAAGGCCAAACGGCACGCGGACGTCATTCGCGAGCCCGTTGCTGGGCTCGCCGTTGGGATGTTCGATCAGATTGGACATGCCGTCGAGATTGCTGCTGGTCTCGTGCAACGTAAATGGGTTGCTGATGGTCACGAGATGCCCTCTGTCGACGATATCCTCTGTCATCCGGAACTCCGGCACAGCTTCGGAGACTACGTCACCGCGCTCCACGAGGATGTCGATCTTGTGGCCGGCCACTTGGTCCTGCTGGCCTTCAGAAAGTCGGGTCGGGAGTCTGCTAGGAGACTGGCCCGCGTTGATGCACCCGCTCGACTGTTTTCTACCACTCTCCAGGCCCTAGACCCAGCGGATGTTCCCGAAGGTTGTGGCGTGTACCGCTTGCTGTGCAAACGCAGGTCAATCTTTGTGAGTGGGACTGCGAATTTGCGTCAACGCATGCTGAGGCATATCTTGCGTGGCTCGGAGCTGCTTCTTTCCGATCGCGTGCCATTCGAAATCAACGGCCCCGTTTCCGTGGAGGTTTTTCCCGGCCCTCCCCACTGGCTCCCTCGGCGGGCGGATGCTGTCGCTCGCAGCATGCGGATTGACGACAACCCTGATCTGAATTGGCGCGAGAAGGGAATGCTGTTCAGCAGTCAGAGTTGTTTGGTACCCCGAGTTGCCGTCGCCTGTGGTTAGACAGGACACCAGGGCCCGGGGCGGCCCGTTCGGCGCGACCGTCGATCGCGCCCGGCACGTGTGGTCTGACTGGCCTCAGCCCATCCCAAAGGGTGCATTCACGGGGCGACTTCGCCTCTCCAGAGCACGCCAGTTGCGGCCGAAAGGTGGGCACCCAAAGCCTTCGGAGCATCGAATCTGACACTGCCAAAATCCGCCCCAGAGACTTTGGGGTCGATGTCGGCACATTTTGGTCTCTCCGTGGAGACTTTCGGTAAGGGAGATTCCTGAAAACCGCGCGTTTCGCCGCAGAAGCGGGCGGTTTTCCAAAAATGCAGAGACCCCTCACAGAGGGGTCTCTGACTCTAACGGAGAAGGGGAGATTCGAACTCCCGAACGGGACAAGCCCGTTACTAGTTTTCGAGACTAGCCCATTCAACCGCTCTGGCACCTCTCCAGGTGTGCGACCGCTTGCTCGAACTCACTATCGGCAGTTGGAGCCCGATACGTGGGCATCGTTGGGTGCCAATGCCTCCGGGTCAACTGCCACGGGGGCTGTTCGGGCCTAGGCTCCCATCCATGATTTCGGGTTCAACAGCCATCACCATCGGCAACTTCGACGGCGTGCATCTCGGCCACGCCGCATTGCTGCGACGCTGCCGCACGCTGGCTGCCCGCGTCGTCGTGATGGCCTTTGATCCACATCCCGCCGCCGTGCTTTCCCCCGGCAACGAGCCGTCGCGGCTCACCTCGTTTGATCGCCGCGCCGAGCTTCTTCGCAGCCTCGGTGCTGACGAGGTGGTCCGCCTCGACCCCGCCGATGGCACGCTCTCCCTCACGGCCGCCGAGTTCATCTCGCGCGTGGTCGGGCGGCACAAGCCGGCATGGTTTGTCGAGGGCCCCGACTTTCACTTCGGCAAAGGCCGCACCGGCACCATCGAAACCCTCCGCGAGCTGGGCGCGGGCCACGGTTTCAAGGTTGATGTTGTGGACCCCATCGACGCGCCCATGGCCGACGGTGCGATCGTGCGTGTCTCGAGCACACTGATCCGCTGGCTTGTGCAACACGGGCGGGTCAACGACGCCGCCGCGCTGCTGGGGCGACCGCACGAGATCGCCGGCACTGTCACGCGCGGCGACCGTCTGGGGCGCGTTCTCGGCTTTCCCACAGCCAATCTCACTGTCGCCCATGGCGTCATGCTGCCACCCGACGGCGTGTACGCGGCGTGTGCGGTGATGTCGGGTGGTGAGCGTGCGTTGGCCGCGCTGAGCATCGGCGTGCGTCCCACCTTTGCCGGACATGATCGCCGCATCGAGGCCCATCTGATCGCGTTGGATGGCGGAAAGTGGACGCCGCCGACCTTGGCTCCGGAATATGGCTGGCCGCTGCGGCTCGAGCTGGTCGCGTGGGTTCGTGATCAGGTGCGGTTCGCGGGGCGCGAGGCGCTGGTCGCGCAGATCGAGCGAGACTGCCGCCGCGTCGTTGAGCTGCTTGCGCATTGTGAAGGCGATGGGGGGGTTTGTGTTCCTGTGGAGACCCATGCGTGACGCAACCAGTTGCCACCGATCGTTCCGCGTGGTCGTCGAGCTCGAGTCTTCGTGAAATCGCCGATCGGCTGCTCGCCGCGCCGCGCGTGCTCGTGTTCACGCACATGAAGCCCGACGGTGACGCCGTGGGCTCGTCGCTTGCGATCGTCCGCGCGGTCAACATGCTGCCGGGGCACAAGGCCCAGGCGTGCTTCGCGGGGCCACTGCCGCGGTGGCTCGGTGCGATTGCAGGCGACACGCCCGTGCGAATCTGGGAACGCGATGGTCCGCCCACGGAGGAGCCCGACGCGTGCGTGATCGTGGATACCGGAGCGTGGTCGCAGCTCGAGACTTTCAAGTCGTATCTCGCGCCGCGGGCAGCACGGACGGTGCTCATAGATCATCATCGCAGCGGCAACAGCGACACGGCCGCGTTTCGTTGGATCGACTCCACCGCCGCGGCGGCCTGCCAGCCGGTCGCGGAACTCTGCGGCCTCTTGCTCAACACGCCGGTCGAGGGGCTCCCGGCGGCGGTGGCTTCGGCGGCTTACTTGGGTCTTGCGACCGATACGGGCTGGTTCCGTCACAGCAATGTCACTCCGCGTGTGTTTCGGCTCGCGGCGGATCTGGTTGCTGCGGGGGCCGATCCGGCGTGGCTATTCCAGACGATCGAGCAGCAGGACACGCTGGCGAGGCTGCGCCTTTTGTCGCGTGCGCTGGCGTCACTGGAGCTGCACAACGGCGAGCGGGTGGGACTCATTTCGCTGATGTGTCGAGATTTCGCGGAGACGGGGTGCCCGACCGGTGAATCGGGCGGGTTTATTGATCTGCCGCAGACGATCGCGTCGGTGCTTGTCGCTGCGGTGTTGACCGAGGGCGATCCTGCGGAGTTTGGATTGCCGACGGGCACTGCACTGACGAAGGTGAGCCTGCGGAGCAAGACCGACGCGGTGGATGTGGATCTCATCTGTCGCACGCTGGGCGGCGGGGGCCACAAGCGTGCCGCGGGTGCGAAGGTCGCGCTTGCGATGCCGGAGGCACGCGAGAAAATTTTGGCGGCGATCACGGCGGCGCTGGGCGTTGCCACGACAAAGGGCGTTGTGTGAGACCACGAGGAACATCGACCCGGCGTGGCGGGGAGGGTGAGAAGCCCACGCTGCGGCTGTTCACGACCACGCTGTGGGAATATCCGAATCAGCACTACGACGCGGCGCGGACGTCGCCGCCGAGCCCGAGGCTGGAGAAGGAAGGGAAGCAGGAAGACACTTCGGAAAAGCGTGCCACCCACACGCGTGCGGCGGGGATGCAGGGCGACAAGGGGTATGTGGGAGCGAAGCCGTCGTGGGTGATCTGGCAGTTGTTGCAGCGGTACACGCGAGAGGGTGATGTGGTGGTGGATCCGATGTGCGGGAGCGGCACGACGCTGGATGTGTGTCACGATCTGCTTCGCAAGGGTGTGGGGTTTGATCTCAAGCCGCAGCGGGAGGAGATTCAGAAGGCGGATGCGAGGCGGCTGCCGATTGCGAGGGAGTCGGCGGACTTTGTGTTCATTGACCCGCCGTATTCGACGCATGTGGATTACAGCGATGATCCGGCGTGCATCGGGAAGCTGGATGCGGCGGAGCCCGCGCGGGGGCCGGAGCCCAACGACTATTACGCGTCGATGGGCGAGGTGATTCGGCAATGCCACCGGGTGCTGAAGGACCGGCGGTACATGGCGTTGTATGTGAGTGACAGTTTCAAGAAGGGCAAGGGAGGGACGAGTGGTGGGGGTGGTGGGGGGGATCGGTT
>JAYVUC010000203.1:0-12317 GCA_043788295.1 Phycisphaerales bacterium | reverse complement strand
GAAGTCTCGCCCCGCGAGTACGCCGTCAAGCGGCGCGAACTCCATGAGAGGCAGACCGCACAAACGGCTCGAAAACGCCGCGCGTTCCAATCGAAGTGGGCCCGGTGGGACTTGAACCCACACGGAGGTTTAACCCTCCTGCGGATTTTAAGTCCGCTGCGTCTGCCGTTCCGCCACGGGCCCGACCATCGCCCGCATGGTAGCGAATAGGCCTGGCGCGAGGGCACATGCTGCACGGGTGACGGGTCTGGCATGCCTGTGTGTGTGGGTGTGCTATTTGGGAGTCCAATGCTCGAAGCGAGAGGGCCGGCAGGAACTGTGTAGCATGGATTGTTCGGCCCACGTCATCGACCGTGCGGCTGTTCCGCTGGGATCGAGACGCGAGCCACAAAAGCCTCTCGAGATTGATGAAAAATCGTGCAATCTCACGGGTCGCTCACAACATCAGCTATGCGGAGAGAGTTTCCGAACACATTTGTTCTGCATTTGTTCGTCAGCGGTGGTTCGGGTTTCGAAATTACACCCTGGAGGTCTTTCGTCATGTCCAATCAAATCGTTCGCTTGCCAATCGCTCGTTTGTTGTCCCCGGCTCTCGCCGCCGCCGCCTTGGCGGTCGCGGCATCGGCTCAGGCCGACACCTTCACGTACTCCGTCCACCTGACCGGCCCGGCGGAGTCCCCCCCCAACGCGTCGCCCGGTTTGGGTGATGGAATCGTGGCCATCGACACCGCGTTGCACACGATGTCCCTCCATCTCGACTTCGGCGGCTTGTTGGGCACGGTCACCGCCGCCCACATCCACGCCGCCACCGCGGTCGCGGGCGTGGGTACATCGGGCGTCGCCACGACGATTCCCACGCTACCTGGCTTCCCTTCTGGCGTCACGGCGGGTACGTACGACCACCTCTTCGACATGACCCTCGCATCGAGCTACAACCCCAGCTATGTCGCGGCACACGGAGGTACGACCGCCTCGGCTGAGTCTGACCTGTTCGCCGCCTTCGCTGCGGGCAAGGCCTACTGGAACGTCCACACGACGGCGTTCCCTGGCGGCGAGATCCGTGGGTTCCTCACGCCCGTTCCCGCCCCCGGTGCTGCCTCTGCCCTGGGGCTCGGGGCACTCTTTGCCACCCGCCGTCGCAGGAACTGAGTTTCCTTCACACGACCTGATTTTGCAGCACCTACGCCAATCGCGGGGGTGTTGCTTTGCTGATTGCGAGTGGGGCCATTCGATGCCGTTGATTCTTGCAGCACACCGTGTCTCAAACTCTGTTCTTGCTGCGGTCTCCCTCGTGTCTGCCGCCGCCAGCCCGGTGTTTGCCGACGAGGAGATCGTCGTTGGCCACAATGGAGAGGGTCGGCTCGCGGTCCTAGTCGGGTTCGCGCAGCCTCTACCGCTCGATCCATCGGTCTTCCCGGGGATCATCGGCTACGCGACGGGCACATATGGATTCGCCAATGCCGACATCGATATGCCCGCCAGCGGTGTCTTCATGCTGGATTTGACCGCCGACATCGAGGCAACGCTCATCAGTGCCGACAACGGTATCCAGATTTACGACGGCCTGAGCGTGCTGCCAGTGGGCGGCACCATGTTTTTCGGGACGCCGTTTTTCGACTATCACCCTGTTTTCAACATCACCCAGGGTGTGCCCGGAGTGCCGCAGACGCTGCGGTTTGTCGTCCGTGATCGCAGCGGCATTTACGCCGACAGCGCGGCGTTCGATGTGGTCTTCACGCCGCAATACTGTGCGGCGGATTTCAATTTCGACGGGGCGGTCGACTTCTTCGACTACGACGACTTTGTCGCGTGCTTTGAGGGCGGGGCGTGCCCGGCTGGTCATTCCGCCGACTTCAACGCCGACACAGCCGTTGATTTCTTCGACTACGACGACTTCGTGAGCGCGTTCGAGGCTCCCTGCTAAGGGCGTGTACCCTTGGGGCGACATGAGCCCCACCCCGATCGTGCCGCACAACGAATCTTGCTTGTCCAAGCTCCCCGCCGCACGCGGGTATGCAAAGCCGCTCTTTGCCGCGGCACTTGGGCGTCGCAAGGCGTTTCTCGATCGAAAGACCACCCAGGCGTTCCGGGCCTTCTCGGGAACGCCCGATGGAATCGACGGGGTGTTCATCGACGTGTATGGCCCCGGCGCGGTCCTGATCGTTTACGAGGGGCACACGCCCAAGGGCTTTCGCGCGGATGTCGAGGCCCGGGGTGCGCTGGAAGTTCTCGCGCCCCTGGGCGTCGGAGCCATCTATTTCAAGCTCTTCGCCAAGGATCGGTCCAAACTCGGGGGCGATCTGCCGTCTGAGGTCACCGACAAGACGCCGGCGGCGGGTGAGCCGCTCGCCGAGTCGATCGTCATCCGCGAGATCGACTGGAATCTTGAGATCCGCCTCTACGACGGGCTCTCGACGGGCCTGTTTCTCGACCAGCGCGAGAACCGTCGCTTTGTGTCCAGGTGGGCGAGCGATCGCGTCCGCGTGGGTGGGCCCGTGCCGCAGGTTCTCAACACGTTCGCGTACACGTGCGCCTTCTCGATCGCCGCGGCACAAGCCGGGGCGGCCACGACAAGCGTCGATGTCTCGCCCCGGTATCTCGACTGGGGCAAACGCAACTTCGCCCAGAATGGCATGCAAGCAGACATCGACTCGGGCAAGCACCGCTTCGCCCGGATGGACACGTTCGAGTATCTCGCGTATGCGAAGCGCAAGGCGTTGAAGTACGACCTGATCGTGCTCGACCCGCCAAGTTTCGCGTCGGGCTCGCGCAAGAAGGGCATCAAGCCGTGGAGTTCGGTCGAGGATTATGCGAGGCTCGTCAAAGAAGCGTCGGCCGTACTGAGCCCCAAGGGCGTCATCTTCGCCTCGACCAACACGCACGATCTTTGCAAGCGAGGGCGGCTTGAATCGGAGATCACACGCGGGCTGGGCCGCACGCCGCGATGGCTCAAACTCCCCGACGTTCCATTTGACTTTTCGACTGAGCACGATCGCTTTGCCGCGCGAGCGTTCACAGTCTGATCCGTGGTGGCACGCCCCCAAGGTCAGCCTTCTTTTTTCGGCCGCTTCGCTGCTGGCTTGGGCGCGACCTTGGCGACGGGTCCGGGCAACCCGACCGCGAAGGAATCGTACTTCGCGGCGGCCCCAAAGTCCTTCGCCGTGATGCCGCCCGCATCGTGAGTGCTTAGAGTCATCGTCACTTTGTTGTAGCGGATGAGTATGTCGGGATGGTGCTGATCACCCTCGGCGGCGGCGGCCACTCGCTCGACAAATCGCATCGCAACCACGAAGTTCTCAAACGCAAAGGTCCGCTGGAGAGCCTCGCCCAGTTCAGACCATTCCGGGACGGCTTTGAGAGCCTCGGTGATCTCCGCATCCGACAACTTCGGCACGCTGCCCATATGGCCCCTCCGCCTCCACACCCGCCGCAGTCTAACCTCCATTCACCCGCCCCGCAAACCCCCTTGATTTCGCTCACATTCGCTTCTCCATGCCACTCCCGACCACACGCTTGGCACCCTCGCCCACCGGGGCCCTGCACCTGGGCAACGCCCGGACGTTCCTGCTCACCTGGGCCCTCGCACGCAAGAGCGGGTGGCGCGTCGTTCTTCGAGTCGAGGACCTCGACGGCCCACGCGTCAAGCCCGAGTCGATCGCCGCTTGTGTCGAGACGCTCTCGTGGCTCGGCATGGACTGGGACCAAGGCCCCATCATCCAGTCGCACGACCTCTCGCCCTACATCGACGCCATGCGGCTCCTCGCCTCACGCCGCATCGTCTATCCGTCGATCCACTCGCGCACCGAAATCGAGGACGCCGCCGCCACCTTGGCGCTCTCGGCCCCGCAGGAAGGGGCGCACGACACGCCCTTTCCACAATCAATGAGGCCGCTGCTGAAGCCCGCCGACTTCGAGCCATCGGTTGAGCCATCGGGCCAGGGCGAGCTGGCCAACTGGCGATTTGTCACGCCCGCAGGACCGACCAGTGTCGCGGATGTGTTCGCGGGCACCCACGTGTTCGACATCGCGCGAATCGTCGGCGACTTTGTCGTCTGGACCAAACGCGGGCAGCCCGCGTACCAGCTCGCGGTCGTCGCCGACGACCACCGCCAGGGCATCACGCACGTCGTGAGGGGCGATGACCTCCTCGACTCCGCAGCCCGCCAGCTTTTGCTCTACCGCGCACTTGGTCTCTCGCCCGAGCCGACATACATCCATCTCCCGCTTGTGAAAGGGCCCGACGGCAAACGCCTCGCCAAACGCCACGGCGACACGCGTGTCGCGTTCTACCGCGATCGGGGCGTTACCGTCGACCGCGTCATAGGCCTCCTGGCGTACTGGAGCGGGCTCTCGGCGGTCCGCCGCGCCATGTCGGCGACCGAGTTTCGTGATTGCTTTGATCTCACTATCATTCCCAGGAATCCCGTGACCTTCACTCCAGAGGACCACCAATGGCTGCTCCAGTCCGTGCAATAGTCATCACCCTCGCCGTCCTCGGCGCGTTCGCCATCGTCGCCGCCCCGAGCATCATCCCGGGATGCGAGACGTCCAAGCCCACCACGCCCAAGCCAGGCGAGCTTCCCACCATGACCAAAGTCACGATCGGCGGCAAGACCTTCACCCTTGAGCTCGCGCTCGAGAACGCCAAACGCTTCAAAGGGCTCTCCGATCGCACAAGCATCCCCGCCGACGGGGGCATGCTCTTTGTCTTCCCCGGTGCCGCCCAGCAGAGCTTTGTCATGCGAGATTGCCTCGTCGATATCGACATCATCTATCTCGACCCGACCATGAAGATCACCGCGTGGCAGGAGATGAAGGCCGGACCTGTGCGGACCCCCGAGGAGAAAGTTCTCGACATCCGCGGCGTCAACCAGGCGTACGAGGACAAGCTCATCCGGTACAGCAGCAAGTTCGCCGCCCAATACGTCATCGAGCTCAAGGGCGGCACCATCGCCCCTATGGGTCTGAAAGAAGGCCAGAAAATCGAGATCGACGCCGCCCTGAAGTCGATGTGCAAATAAGCCGATCCCCTGAGGTGGTCCCCGCACGGGGATTTGTTCTCACCCAGGGGTGCCCAGGATTGGCCGATCGCACGCTCACCTTTGTTCCTTCTGCGGGTGTCCGCGATGGCGTCGAGCGCTTCCTGGAGCCCGTTCTCAGTGCCTGGCCTGCGGCCCAAATGCCCGAGGTTCTCGTCGCCGTTGAAGGTGGCCACTTCCCCAAGGGTGCCGAGTCGGGCGCGGTGCTTGTTGCGATGGGGCGTGAATCAAGCCTGCCGGCCGCCCGAGAACTCGCCGATCGTCTCCACGCCGCCCACATTCCCGGCGTCATCCTGTGCGACCACGCCGACGCCTGGCGGCCCAGGCTCCAGCGCGATGGGCTCATTGTCCTGGATGCCGCCACCGATCCCGCGCACCTCGCCGCGATGCTCTTCGCCCTCGTCGAACGCCAATCGTTCGTGCGGCACATCTCCCGCGATCTCCAGATCGCCAGTGCCGCCCAGGGTGGCCTTTGCGGCGAGATGGACCGGCTCCACGAAGAGCTCCAACTCGCCTCCAGCGTGCAGCGGCAGTTCATCCCGCGCGTTCTCCCAGACTGCCCCAGCCTCGACTTCGCGTCCATCTTTCGCCCCGCAGGATATTGCAGCGGCGATATTTTCGACATCCGCCAGGCCGACGAGCATCGCTGGGCTTTCTTCATCGCCGACATCGTGGGGCACGGCGTGCCCGCTGCTCTCCTGACAATGGTGGTCGCGCGTGCCCTGATCACGCGTGAACGAACCGACAAACTCTGGACCACGATCGAGCCCTCCCAGGCTCTTGCACGCGTGAACCGCGAGCTTTGCAATCAGCCCGAGGGCCCGCAAAGGTTCGCAACCGCGATCTACGGCCTCATCGACGAGCGCACACGCGAGGTCACACTCGCCGGCGCGGGGCATCCGCCACCCCTTCTGGTCGATCGCCTGGGCAAATCCGAGCGCATCGGGACCGAGGGCCCGCTCATGGGTGTCTTCGCGGACGCCGAGTTCCCGCAGGTGACCTTCACGCTCCCCGAAGATCGTGTGCTCCTGCTTTACACCGATGGGTTCGAGCTCGCGTTTCCAGACAAGGGTGCGTCTGATGGCGGCCGGCGCGAGTTGCAGAGTCCCACAGAGCATTATCTGACCCACCTGGCACAGCTCGCGACCCATCAAGGCTCGGGCGAGCGGGACCTGTCGTCGGCGATGCGGCGTCTGGAGGACCTGCTCGACCGCCAGGCCGGCTCACTCCACCGCGCCGACGACGTGACCGCCCTCGCCATTTCGGCGTCGCGGAGCGCCTGCGCGGGCTCGCGGGCCGCCTGAATCGCGTTCAACGTCCGGATATCGCCCGCAATCCCGCCACCAACGAAAAATCTGACGCGAAGATGGTGTGCAAGACGCAAGTGGTGGTGCAAAGCCACCGATGTTTCTGAGAGTGAATGGGAGTGCACGATTGGCGTGCCGCCTCTTGTGGCTTTCTCCCCAGTGATCGACGCCCACCCGCGCCCATCGCATTCAGGCTCGCACGTCCGCCGGTCAGTTGCCGGCGGTGGGGATTGTCCCGGCGAGCCTCAGGGTTTGCAGGGCCCCTTACCTATGGGCTCGTCAAGGAGTTCGCTATGCGCAGGCACGTTCGTAAGGCATTCACGCTCGTCGAAATTCTGATCGTCGTTGTCATTCTGGGCATTCTGGCCGCCATCGTGGTGCCCCAGTTCACCAACGCGACCCAGGACGCTCAGGCCGGCAACATCAAGGCCCAGCTCAGCACCATCAACCAGCAGGTCGAGCTCTTCAAGGCCCGCACCAACGCCTACCCGGATTTCGCGGGCCAGGGCTGGCAGCAGCTCATCACCGGTGGGTACCTCAAGACGGCCCCCGTCAACCCCTTCAATGGCAAGAGCGCCATCGGCACCAGCGCCGCAGACGACGGTTGGCACTGGTACCCCTCGATTGCTGGCGGCACCAATGACACCATCGGTGCGACCAACTTCAACGAGACCACCGGCGCCATCGACAAGGGCAACGTCTAAGCCTTCTGAATCAAACCGCCACGACGCGGATCTGACCACAGACCGGCCGATCCTTTGAACGGGATCGGCCGGCTTTGTTCCCCGACCTTGATCGCCGCGAGAACTCGACCATGCGACACAAAGCCTTCACGCTCGTCGAGATTCTCATCGTGGTCGTCATCCTGGGTGTTCTCGCGTCGATCGTCGTTCCTCAATTCGCCAGCGCGACCTCCCAGACGCAGGAGGTTGCCACCCTCGAGCAGCTCACTCACCTCCGGCGTGCCCTCGCTGTCTACACCGTCCGCAACAGCAATGCTGTCCCCGCCATCAGCTCGGGCGTCGGAACCTGGGCCGAGCTTCTCAGCGGCGATTATCTTCGCATGGGCCCCCCGGCCAACGGCTGGGTGGGAGGCGTTCACGCCCGCGATGTGGTTATCCGCTCGACACCCGACACTGCCTATCACCGCAACTACGGGTGGATCTACGACCCCGCGACCGGCGACATCTGGGCCGCCTCGTTCGATGGCGCCGACAAGCCATTCCCCCAGCCGTAAGCCCTTGAACTCGCCGCCCGCGTCGGGGCGCGTTCAAGGGGCATCCCGTTCGATCCGATGAGAACGATTATGCAGCACACCAATCAAATCAGCACGCCACCCGTCGGCACGCTCCAGATCAGCACGCCCCGCAGCCGAACGTATCTCAACGGTGTTCTCACCGCGATCGCGCTGCTGCTCGCGGTGATCGCACTCAAACCCGCCGAACTGACCTCCGTCGCGATGGCTCAGCCCGCGGTGAAGTCCGCCGCAGAGCCCGTCGAGACGGGGCTTATGAACGCTTCGGAACAGCGCAAGACCATCATCGCAGAGCTCAGGACGATGAACAAGCACTTTGAGAAACTCGAAGCGACGCTCGCCAAGGGCGTGAGGGTGTCGGAGATGCCCGAGATGAAACTGCCGGCCGAGTTCCGCGATGCGTTGAAGGCTTCCAAGGCGGGCACGAGCGAGAAGATCGCCAAGCCCGCCAACTGATTGTTGCTGGGATGGGAGGGTACTTTGGTGTCTCTCGAACATGCGCGGCGCGGGCCGATCCGGCGGGCGTACACGCTCATCGAGGTTCTTGTCGTCATCACCGTTCTGGGAATCGCCGCCGCGACGGTCGTCCCGGCGATGTCGGGCTCGGGCGTGCTCCGCGTTCAGGCTGGGGTTCGCACCATCATCGCCGATATCACCACAGCTCAGTCTGACGCCCTCGCGTTCCAGACCGGGCGCGCGATCGTCTTTTACCCGTCTCAGAACACCTACAAAGTCGTCGAGGTTCGCGGAACCACCATCGACCCCGAGGGCGACCTGATCTCGCAGACCAAGCTCGGCACGTCCGAGTTTGGGTTTGCCAACCTCAACTCGGCAACGCTCGCGGGCGACGATACGCGGACGTTGATCTTTGACGAGATGGGATCGCCGGTGACATCGGCCGGTGGTTCAACTCCCGCCGGCAACGGCACGATCAAGGTCCAGGGCAGCGGGCAGATTTTCACCCTCACAGTCGAGGGCTACACAGGCCGTGTGAGCGTCAAGCGAACCGACGCGCCCGCGGCTGGCTCCGGATCCTCCGGCAACTGATCCGGTGCGTGGCGAGTGGGCAAGCTCCAAGAAGGGCAGCGATCATGCGACGACCGAATCTCGCCGGGCTTGAGCAACGCATCGGCCGCCCGGCCGCAATGCTCACCTGCGCCGTCGCCGTGCTCATCTGGCTCAAACTGCGGCTCGTCACGGGCGTTCCACGCTCCGTCTACGCAGAACCAGGCCTCCCGTCCCCGGAGCAGTCGGCGAAGGAACGCACGCTGTGGCTCAGCACCTACGCCAGGCCTCAACCCGAAACGACCGAGATCCAAGACCCCGAGCAGCCCATGCGCAAGCTCTCGCCCGCTGGCGAGTTTGAGTGATCCACGCGGGCGTTCCTGCGGGACGACGAGCCGATTGAGCCTCGACTACCGCGATCGCCCGGCCCGCACCGCGTTCTCAAAGTGCCGAATCTGTGGCTGCCCGCTCGAATCAAACTCCACCGCAACGATGTCGATGCGCTTGGGGCGATCATGCCAATCGTTCGACGCCGCGAGTGTTCCCAGCAAACGCAGGAGCCTGGCGCGCTTTCTTGCGGTCACGCTCGCCTCGGGCGCAACGCTCTGGCTCGCGCCGGGCGCGCCCGCACGCCGAACGCGCGTCTTCACCTCGACCGCGACGATGGTGCGACCATCGGGCGCGCACGCCACCAGGTCCAGCTCTCCAAATCCCATGCGTATGTTCCGGCCCACGATCTTGTACCCCCGAGCCTCAAGCCACTCGGCGGCCAACCGCTCCCCGTGTGCGCCCGTGCTCTCGGGCCTGCCGATGAGCCGCAGGAATGCGGCACGGATTCGGCCCGCGAGGATCAATTGGAATCCGCCGCGTCCTTTGCCGGAGCGACGGGCGGGGCGACGACATCGCCCCGAAGCACGGGAAGGAAGCACCGTTCCTCCGCGTATTGCATGAGCCGCTCGCCCATCTCCACAACATCGGTCACGCTCGCGCGGCTCCGCAGCTTCCCGACGAAGCGCCCGATCTCGCGGTCCCGCCTCTGCTCGTAGAGATCGTTCTCGATGCGCAGCTGCGCGTCGTAGAGCGTCGTCGATTCGTGCCGCACCGATTCCAGGCAGATCCACGCGACGTTCGACCGCGTATCGACGGGCCCCGCGAACTTGCCCTCGGTGAGGCTCTGGGCCGCCTTGTTCAGCCCATCATCATCGTAGATTTGCGTTGTGGCCAGCTCGCCCTCAAACTGCACGGTGCTGACGCCCGCGGCTTTCGTGCCGGCGAGCAGATTGGGCGCGAGCATTGTGACCTCGGCAAAGGGCGTGCCCGCCGCGAGCGCATCGGTGATCGCTTGTACCCCCGCCGCGTCCTTCTTGGGCACCAGGATCATCCGCAGCACCGCCTCGGGCTTTGGATTGTACCTGTTGTAGTCCTTCTCGTATTGCAACTTGATGTCGCGCCATGGCACCTGCACGCGGTTGTAGATCCGCTGCGAGAGCTCGTACTTGATGATCTCTCGCTGCTCCTGCTTGCGCATGTACTCGTCGAGAGAAACCCCCTCGCGGGCCGCCGTTGCCTCGTTCGCCAGCACAAGGCTCCCACGATTCTTGCGGATCTCATCGTCTCGCAGCCGCTCCATGTACGCGCGTAGACCCTGACGCTGCTCGGGCTTGAGGCTCGCCATCCCCTCGGCCCGGAAGACCTCGTCCTGGATGAACCCCTGCAACGCGCGGGCAACCTGCTCCATCGCGTATTCACGCCACTCGTCCTGCGCCGTCCGGGGTGATTTTTTGATCAACTCCGCCGCCTTGGCCTTGAGCGCAGCCTCCAGCGGCTTGATGAACCCCGACGCGTAGATCGCGCGGTTATTCACATCCCCCAGCTTCGCGTCGATCAATTCGGGCTCGCCGCGAGGCGACGCGGTTGGAGCGAGCTTGGGCGCACCGGGCTCGGCCCGCACCGCCGGCACCCGCTCGCGCGCCGCCGCCGCGGTGATCGTCGGGCTTGCTGCGGGGTCCGTTCCCTTGACGGGTGCCGCAGCGGGCCGCTCTGCGATTGCCAGGGTCGAACTCTCGGGCGTGGTGGGCTTCGAGGGCTCAGCGGCACTCGCTGTTTGCGTCCCTTTGAACTGCGAGGGCGTGACCTGGGCACGCGAAGGGCCCGCGGAGCAGCCCGATAGCAGCGCGGCGAGCCCTGCGAGGGCCGGTGTCAACATGAATCGGCGTCGAAATGCCATCACGGGTTGCTCCCTGTCGCCTAGGATCGGTCGAGGCCTCACGACAGTCTAGTGCGTCAGCACCGGACGCGTGTGTGCCGCCCTTTCTGCTGGACGACCCACCATGGCCCCACCCACTTCCGCCGGCGACGAACCCAAGCTCATCATCGACACCGACTGGAAGGCGCAGGCGCAGGCTGAGAAAGAACGCCTTTCAGCTCCCGCCAAGCCTGTGCCCGCACCCGTGGCGTCCAACCCTGATGTCGATGGTGAACAGGGGCCGATCGGATTTCAGGATTTGGTCTCGATGCTGACCACCCAAGCTCTGAGCTACATGGGGGCCTATCCAGACCCTCGAACCGGGAAGGCGATGATTGCGCTCGACTACGCAAAGCTCCATATCGATCTGCTTGGAATCTTGGAGGAGAAGACCAAGGGCAACCTGAACGAGGTAGAGCAGACACTCATCACGCGCACGGTGGCCGAGCTGCGGGTTGAGTTTGTCGAGTTGGTGAAGGCTGTCGACAAGGCGGTGGTCGAGGGAAAGATCAAACCCGGCCAGGTCGGTGCCGCTGGCGGCGGCTCGGGGATCACGATGGGTCAGCCCGGTCAGTCGCTTGGCGGCATCATCGGCGTTTGAGCTGTGCGGCGAGACTGTGGCCCGGTCCATTCGCGTTCACCATATATAGATCGAGCTCGTGCATGTCTTGGCCACTGGGTCACGTCGAGCGCGTCGAGACGCGCCGCGCCGAGAAATTGGGTGGAAATTGCGGCATTTTGGCTTGTAGAGCGTTTCACGAGTCGGATGGATGCGCGGGTTGCGTCACGCGGCGCGGCATGTGGGCGGGAATCGATGGCACGAACGATCAAGTGGGGTGAGACGACTTCGAGACGGCCGGGTGGAGAAAGCTTGGAGCGATCGCGGATTTTGTCGGAAGAATGAAAAATTGCCTGCAAGCCTCGTTGAGGTGTGCAAAAGCGTGAGAGGCGAAGAAATGGGTTCGGAGGGGACTTTTATTGGCCAGAGTCACGAAGGGGCGTCTGGCGTGGCTGCTGGTTGAGTTTGTACGGAGACAGATAGGTGTCCGATGTGACAATGGGTAAGTTGAGGAAGGGGAAGCGGCTTGTGAAAAAACTGAAAAACGTACAAAAAGACCTTGAACTTCCTTGATCTTGTGTTACACTGAATCCATGAAAGACTCAGGGCCGGAGGAGGTTCTGATCGTTTCTGGAGTGTTTTGAAGGGAGTTTTACTCATGATGAAGATTTGTGGTCTTATTGCTGTTGCTGGTATCGCTGCCAGCTCAAACGCCTCGGTTGTTGGGCTCGACATGATGGTGTCGGCCGACGGCGGAGTGACTTGGTCGTCGAGCGTTGCCGCTCTTCCTGGTTCGGTTGTGACTGTGGGCATCTTCACACGCCACGATGGGACTGTGTACGGCTTTGGTGGTGCGGTCGTCCGCATCAACGGAACGGGCCTCGCCGCTGGCGACGCTGCGGGGATC
>JAYVUC010000202.1:0-10644 GCA_043788295.1 Phycisphaerales bacterium | reverse complement strand
GGGGGGGGGGGTCCCAAGGGGAGCTTTCAAAGCACAAACCACAAAGCACAAAGCACAAATGAGGGCATGTTGTCTTGATATGTGCTTTGGCGCGTTGTGCTTTCCACGCCTTTCCAGTGCCCCATTCCCACGCCTGAACCCGGCGCGAGCCGATAGCCTTCGCTGTGTGCGGCATTCTCGGCATTCTGACTCCCAAACATTTGCGGCCCTGGGGCGATGTGTCCCTTTGGACCCGGATGAGGGATCGGCTTGCGCACCGTGGGCCCGACGGCGCGGGAATGCTGGCGCAGGGAAGCGTGGTGCTCGGGCATCGGCGGCTTGCGGTGATCGATCTGTCGCTGGGCGGGCAGCAGCCCATGGTGACGGCACATGGCGGCGAATCGGCGATCACGTACAACGGGGAGCTGTACAACGACGCGGAACTTCGGCAGGAGCTTTCAGATCGGCACCAGTTTGCGACGCAGAGCGACACCGAGACGGTGCTGGCTGCGTTGTCGGCGTGGGGCGCGGGTGCGCTACAGAGGTTGCGCGGGATGTATGCGTTTGGATGGGCTGACTTTGCGGCATCACGCGTGCTGCTGGCGCGGGATCCGCTGGGGATCAAGCCGCTGTGCTGGTGGCGTGGCGACGTGGGCGGCGTGGATCATCTGATTTTTGCCAGTGAGGTCGGGGCGATACTGGAACACCCGCATGTGCCAAGGCGGCCCGACTGGCACGCGGCCGCAGGCTACCTAACGACGATTCGCACGACACTCGGCGAGCGGACGATGTACGAGGGAGTTCAAACGCTCGAACCCGGGCAATCGCTGATGGTCCATCTTTCGGGAGATCGACTTGGGATCGAGCGCGGCGATTGGTGGCAAGAGCGACGCCGAGGTGGTGGCATTCGTGGATGGTCCGGCGGCGGGGCAGGCGAGATCGCAAATGCAACCAAGGCCGTGGTGACCGAATCGCTCGAAAGGCACCTGCGTGCCGACGTGCCGGTGTGCTGCCTGCTCTCGGGCGGGCTCGACAGCACCATCACGGCCACGCTCGCAAAGCGACACGTGCGGGAATTGCGGACGTACTGCTCGGGAGAGCCCTCGGGCGAGGATTTCGCGTTCGCACGAGAGGTGGCGGCGGGGCTTGGCGTGCGGCATACAGAAGTGCCGGTGACGCGCGAGCTGTTTGCCCAGCGATGGCCTGAGATGGTGCGGGCGATGGGTGTGCCGATGGGAACGCCCAACGAGGTGGCGATCAACGCTGTGGCGAGGCGGCTACGTGCAGACGGAAACGTCGTGGCGATCAGCGGCGAGGGGGCAGACGAACTGTTCGGCGGATACGACATGCCACTGCGGGCGGTGCTCGCGCACGACGGCGGGCCGCAGGTATGGTCGCGGTTTCTGGCTGCAAACTCATGGAACAGCCTGGAAAGACTAAGTGGTGTCCTATCGCCTGGGATCATGAAGGAGCTCGATTCGACGCGGGACACACGCGGGCTAGGAGTTGTCGAAGCATTTTACCGATCGACATGCGAGGCACTGTCCCCGGGTGATGATGCGATGGTGGCTGCCGACCCGCTCGTGACGGTGCAGATGCTGCTGCGGCGAGTGAATCTGGAAGGCTTGCTGCGGCGACTTGATTCGGCGACGATGCTGGTGGGCGTCGAAGGAAGAACTCCACTCGCCGACGCCCAGGTGTGCGTGTTCGCGGAGTCGTTGCCGTTGGCGGAGCGGATCACGCTCGACGCTGGGTCGGGCGTGATGGGCACGAAGATTCCACTGCGAAGAGCGTTTGCTGATGTCGTGCCACCCGCGGTGCTTCAGAGGCCCAAGGCGAGCTTTCCGCTTCCGTTTCGTGAATGGATGGATGATCAGGTCGGAGTACTCGCTCGGTCGAATTTCGTAAGCGAGATGTTCACACCGGACGCGATTGGGCGTGTGCGGCAGAATCCCAGCGAGATGTGGAACCTCGCGTGGCCGATGCTGAATCTGGCGATATGGGGCGAGAGTTTCTGATAGACAGCAACCTGAGGCTGGCTGAAGCAATTCACGCCACGGCTTCTACATCCGCTGCGTTCGACGCCAGATCCTCAGTTGCCGAACAGGTTCTTGTCGCCAAAGTAGCCGTTCTTCTCGAAGTACGTCAGGGCTTCATCGACGCTGGCGAAAATCCTGGTCGCCGTCTCGGTGATGAAAGGTGACGGCGGCTTCTTGGGCTTCCACACGACGAAGACTTCCTTGGTGTGCTCAAAGGCGTGGTGAAGTTCGCGTTCGACGCCGCTGGAGAGGCCTGGGATGCCGCCTCCCTTGCCATCGGGGATTTCGGGGATGTAGCTGACGATCATGTCGGCCTGATCGACGAGCTTGAAGTCACGCATGTAAATCTGTCCGTCGATGTCGCCGGCGATATCGAGAACCTCACGGACGCGGACGCGGATGGGCTCGGGAAGAGACCCGGCTCGGAGAGCCGGGCCACCAGGAAGGCCACCGGAACTGCTCCCGAGCGAGCCGCCGAAGGTGTGGGGCACGATGTCGAGGAACTCTTTGCCCTCGCGGGCGGCGACGATGGCCCGGTCGAGCAGCAGTTTCTCGTCCACGTCGCCGGGATCAAATGTGATGAAGTGCTCGGCGAGGGCAGCTCGGAAGCGGTCGATGTCCGCCATGATCTCGGGCATGTCCATGACGTGCGACATCGGGAACGAGGGGTAGACTTTCTTGAGGTTCGGGCGGCAGATGAGGCGGTACATCATGCGGGTGGTCAGGGCGTGGCGGCCCCGGGCCATAATGTAGAACTTTGAGTTGGGGATCGACTTGGCCAGCAGTTCGGTGGCCAGGATTTCCTCTTCGCGCCAGACCATGCAGTCCTTGAGCGTCGCATCGACATCGTGCTCGCGGTGGAGGCGATGGTGGACGACCTCGATGTTGTCAACGAGGCAGATAAAAATATCGGGTTGGAGTTTTTGCACCTGGTCATAATCGAAGGCGGCGAAGAGGCCATGACGCCAGCGGAAGGTGGCGTGGGTGTTGACGATGATGTTGGGCTGAGGGCCGTCGCCCGGGCCGCCCGCAGAGGACTCGGCGATGATGTCCTTGAACGCGGCACGGCGGAGGGAATTGAGCCGCGAGATGGGCAGGTCGAGGATTCGGCCCGCGCGAACGTCGGTCCCCTCGGCGTACATCATGTCGCCCACGTGATAGAGGCTGAGCGTTTCACCCTGCTGGCCCGCGAAGCGGGCGATGGCGTCGAGGAAGGGTTTTTTCTCTAGTCCGATCTGGCCTGTGACAATCGCCCGCATTTTGGACTCCGTTTGAACTGGTTTCGAGTCAAAAGGATAGGTGGAAGAGCCGGGCAACGTCCGAACATTCCGAACTGAGTCAATTTGACCCAACAGATCGGACTCCAGTGCTCGCAAATGCGACTCACAGGTATCGCCCCCCATCTGCCGCAGTGGCAGACGGGGCGCCATGGAGGACTTGAAGATGGAACGTCGCACGAAGGTCATCTCGCTGGTTGCAGGCTCGGTCGCGGTTCTCGCCGCTGCTCTGATCGCCGCCGGCCCGCTCAATCCGCCCGCCGGCCCGGTCTCGTCGGCCTACAAGACGCTCACCGAAGTCGAGCCGCGGGTCGCAATCAGCTTGGTCAACACGCCCGGCGATGCGACCTCGGCCTACAAGATAACGCAGTCGGGTTCGTACTACCTCACTGGCAACGTGAGTGTCCGCGCTGGCGTGAATGGAGTTATCATCACAGCAACGAACGTCACTATTGATCTTTGCGGCTTTACCATCTCCGGTGCATCTGGTTCGCTCGACGGAATCACGGCGACGGTCAGCGGTGGGTTCACGACCCTCAAGAATGGAAATATCTACAACATGGGCGGGCGAGGGATCGATCTGTCAGGCGTGCCCCGCGCGGTGATTTCAGATTTGACGGCCTACTCCTGTGGCACCGATGGGATCTACCTGGCACAAGACGCGCACGTACACCACTGCAGTTCGAGCTCCAATGGCGGGTTTGGAATCTCGGCTGGCTATGGCTCGCTCGTCGAGTCTTGCACAGCCCAGAACAACACCGGGATCGGAATCTCGGCGGGCAACAACGCCACAATCACCGGGTGCGTCTCGGCCTCCAATGGGAGCCACGGGATTCGTGTGACGTTTGGCTGCGTTGCAACTCGGAACAACTGCGGCTCAAACGGCACCTCGGGCACCGGCGCTGGCATCGACATCTCCTTCAGCGCCAATCGCGTCGAGGACAACCAGGTGACTGGGAACTCGATCGGCATCAAAGCCGAGGGGGCCAGCAACGTGATTTTCCGCAATGTCTCCAGGTCGAACACGGTCGCCTGGTCCTTTGTCGCCAACAACGTCTACGGCCAGATCGTTGACCGCAGCGCCCCTGGAAGCCCGCTGATCAATGGGAGCACCGCCGCCAGCAGCAGCGGCACCACCGACCCCAACGCAAATATCACGTACTAACCACCTAAATTACCACCCGGAAGCCCTAAAATAACCATTGCGTCGTCGGTCGGCAACTGGTATACTGAAAAGCACAGCTCGGAGGATCCCTATGAACCGCCTCTCCCTTGACACCTTTGCCTCCATCGTCGCCGCCGCCATCGCGGTTCCGGCTCTGGCCCAGAGCTTCAACATCTCGCCCACCAACAAGTATGCCTGGGGCGAGAACATCGGGTGGACCAACTGGCACGACGCCAACAGCGGGAGCCAGGGCGTGGTGATCGAGGGCCCGTACCTCCGTGGCATGATCTGGGGCGAGAACGTCGGGTGGATCAACACCGGCAACGTGCCTTCCAACGGCGTGACCTACAACAATCTCACCGGGCTCGATTACGGCGTCAATGTGCAGCCCAACGGCAACTTATCCGGCTACGCCTGGGGTGAGAACATCGGTTGGGTGAACTTTGGCGTTGGTGCTTTCCCTGCTGGCCAACAGCCGCGATTTGTACGGGTCGAGGGTCGGTTCCGCGGGTACGCCTGGGGCGAGAACGTCGGCTGGATCAACCTTGACGACGGGACGCACTTCGTGGGCGTTGTCTGTCCTGCGGATTTCAACAGCGACGGCGCGGTCGACTTCTTCGACTACGACGATTTTGTTGTCTGCTTCGAGGGCGGCGCATGCCCGCCCGGCAAGACAGCGGACTTCAACAACGACACCGCGGTGGACTTCTTCGACTACGACGACTTTGTCGTGGCATTTGAGGCCGGCTGCTGATCGGCGCACGAATCCGGCTAGGGCCTATGGCGGAGGTGGAACCCTTCGTGCAACCTTGACGTTCGTGCTTCATATGAGAGGCCGTCGCAGCGACTACCCTTGCGTTCTCTGGGCCGATCAGGCCTTGAAAGGACGAGGTAGATGCCCACACGACCGTTCTCGATCGACCGCCGCCGATTTCTTGCGTGTGCTGGTTCGGCCGCGACCATCATGGTTCCAAGCACGGGGTTTGCCGTGCCGACCGTGCGGCGTGGTGCGGAGCCGACCCGCGCGAGAAACGTGATCTTCATGGTGTCCGACGGGATGAGCATGGGCACGCTCACGCTGGCCCATCTGGCGTCGATACGCAGGCATCAGAAGCCCTCGGCGTGGGTGTCGCTGTGGAACAGGTCGGGTGTTCGGCGGGCCACGGCGACGACGATGTCGGCCGATTCGCTGGTGACCGACTCGGCGGCGGGCGGGTCGGCGTGGGGCAGCGGCGTGCATATCAACAACGGCCGGATCAACGTCGCCCCAGACGGCCGCCAGCTCATGCCGATCCAGGTTCGGGCAGCCCAGGCGGGCAAGGCCACGGGTCTCGTGACCACGACGAAGGTGACGCACGCAACGCCCGCGAGCTTCATCGCCAACGCGCCCTTGCGGGACATGGAAGGGCTTATCGCCGAGAATATCATGGATCGGCGGGTCGATGTGACGCTGGGCGGCGGGGCGAAGTTCTTTCCTGATGCCCTTCTCGCCAAGCACGCCGATTGCAAAGTGGTGCGGAATCTCGATGAGCTGAACGCGTCGGCCTCGAACCCCGGGCGGCTCCTGGGGCTTTTCGCGCCCAGCCACGTGCCCTTTGAGCTCGATCGCAAGCCGGGCGTGCCCACGCTGACCCAGATGACCCGCGTCGCGCTCGATCGCCTCGCCAAGGCCCCCAACGGCTTTGTGCTGCAGGTCGAGGGCGGGCGGGTCGATCACGCGGCCCACAATAACGATGCGCCATCGCTCATCGCCGAACAGCTCGCCTTCGACGACGCTATCGCGGAGGTGCTTCGGTGTGTGGAGGGTCGCGACGACACGCTGCTGGTGCTGACCACCGACCACGGGAACGCGAATCCGGGCCTGACCCTGTACGGCGAGCGATCGTTCACGGCCTTCGACCGCATCGCAAAGGCCACGGCATCTTCCGACGCAATCGCCGATCAGCTCACGGCGATCAAGGATAAGGGCGAGAGAGTGGCCAAGGCTCCCGGGATCATCCAGGCCGCGACAGGCATCAAGTTGGACGCGACGGAACTGAGGCTGCTAGAACGCTCGCTCGGCAAAGAGCGTGTGGCACCTTTTGCGGAGCTGAACGACCCGATCCATGTGATGAACGGGCTCCTCGCCAACTCGTTCGGCGTCTCGTTCGTCTCGGGCAACCACACCGCCGACATGGTCGAGGTGACGGCGATGGGTCCGGGTTCGCAAAATCTCAGGCCTTTGATCGACAACATCGAACTGCACGGGCTGATGGTTTCGGCCCTGGATTTGCCCGAGGCAAAGCTGCTAGACGGGATGGACGCCCCGATGAAGGCGCTGCCCGTCAAGAAGGACGATTGACGCCCACGCGGTGCCCCCGTGCCGGGTTTCCCAGGGGTCTTCGCGGCGATACACTGACGCCCCATGTCGATTCTCGTCAACGCGACAACCAAAGTGATCTGTCAGGGCATCACCGGCTCGTTCGGGGCTGTCCACACGAAGGGCTGTTTCCTTTACGGAACCAAAATAGTCGGAGGGGTGACCCCCGGCAAGGGTGGCACCAAAGACCCCAACGGCCTGGCGATCTTCGACACCGTCGTCGCGGCGGTGAAGTCCACCGGGGCCGACGCGACGATGATTTTCGTGCCCCCGGCGGGCGCGGCCGACGCGGTGATCGAGGCGGCCTACGCGGGCATCCGCATCATCTGCTGCATCACCGAGGGCGTGCCGGTGCAGGACATGATCCGGGCGCGGGCTGTGCTCGATGAACTCAACGGCGGGGCCGACGTTGCCCCGGCTCAGCGACGATTCATCCTGGTGGGTCCGAATTGTCCGGGCGTGATCACGCCCGGGCCCCGGTCGAACATGGAATCGCTCACGGGCGAGCCCGGCAAGCCTTTCACGCAGGCGGGGTGCAAGATCGGGATCATGCCGGGGTACATCAACACGCATGTGAGCCAGTCGAAGCTCGGCAAGGCGGTGGGGATCGTGAGCAGGTCGGGCACGCTGACATACGAGGCGGTGTGGCAGACAAGCAATCTGGGTTTCGGCCAATCGACGTGCGTGGGCATCGGCGGCGACCCCGTGCGCGGGATCAACCACATCGACTGCCTCGAATTGTTCGCCGACGACGCCCAGACGCACGGCATCCTCATGATCGGCGAGATCGGGGGCTCAGACGAGATCGAGGCGGCCCAGTGGATCTCGGCGGCCCGTAAGTCCGGTCGGCTCAAGAAACCCGTCGCGGCCTTCATCGCCGGACGGACCGCCCCCCCTGGGCGGCGCATGGGGCACGCGGGCGCGATCATCGGCGGGGCCGACGACACCGCAGACGCGAAGATCAAGGCGTTGCAGCAGGCTGGCGTGACGGTGGCGCTGAGCCCTGCGGACATGGGCAAGGCGATGGCGACGGCCATGGGTGTGTAAGGGATGGGTGTGAGCGATGGGAAAGAAATCAGCAGGCCATCCTGACGCGACACACCGGGTGGTGTTGCTCGCCGGACCCAATCAGTTTCTAGCTGTCGAGCACACGTCGTCGCTCCGCGACAAGCTCGTTGCGGCCCACGGCGAAGTCCAGACGATGCACGTCGACGGAAAGACAGCCCGCGTGGCCGATGTGCTCGATGAGTGCCGCAGCATGGGGCTCATGCAGCAGCACAAGCTGGTGGTCGTGGACAACGCCGAGGAGTTTGTAAAGGAGGCGAACCGGCCTCTGGTCGAGCGGTATGTGCAGGCCCCGTGCGAAGGGGCGACGCTCGTGCTGCGGGCAACCAAGTGGTACAAGGGCAAGCTCGACGAGATGATCGCGGCAGTCGGAATGGCTGTTGAATGCGGCGACGTGTCGGAAGATCTGGCAGCGCGGTGGATCCCCGCGCGGGCGCAGAAGCGGCACAACGCCACGATCGACGATGATGCGCTGCGAACGCTCCTTGAGCGTGTCGGCCCCGAGCTTGGTCGGCTTGACTCTGAGCTTGGCAAGCTCGCGGCGGCGGCCGGCAGCCAGCCCGGAGAAGGCACGGCGACCCCGGGTCAGACTGTGCGGATCACGAAAAAGCTGGTCGATGAGCTTGTGGCCCGCTCTCGCGAGGAATCGGCGTGGGATTGGCAGGGCGTGCTGCTCTCGGGGTCGGCACGAGGCGGGCTCGAGCAGCTCCGGAGCCTGATCGACGTTTCGCGGGAGCCGCCGGTACTGCTCTGGTGGGCGTGCCTGGAGCTTGCACGAAAGCTGCACGTCATCAGCCTTGCGATCAAGGCGGGCGAGAACGAGTTCGGGCTCTCAAAGTCGCTCAAACTCTGGGGCTCGTCGGCGGGCACCATGGTGGCAGCCGGCAAGCGAATGGGGGCCCCCGAGGCGCGGCGTGCTCTGGCGGCCGCCGTCGATGGTGATTTGCGCTACAAGACCGGCCTGGGCGATGCCGACCGCGGGCTCGAAATGCTCACTGTGACCCTCGCGTCGTTGATTGCACCGCCCGCAAGACGATAGCGGAAGGCGATGTCTTGTGATCGAGGGCGATTCGGTCACGCGAGGTGCCTTCAATAGCCCATGGTCATCGGCGTGCTCGGCGGCGGACAACTCGGACAGATGCTCGCGCTTGCGGGCATCCCGCTCGGGATTCAATTTCGCTTTTTGGACCCATCGTCGGACGCCGTCGCAGGGCGCGCCGGTGAGCTGATCGTTGGCGGCTACGACGATCCGGCCTGCCTCGCCCGGCTCGCCAGCGGCGCAGACGCCGTGACGTTCGAGTTTGAGAACGTGCCGTGCGCCGCCGTCGAGTGGCTCGCCCAACGGCTGCCGGCCTTTCCGCCGCTGGGTGCGCTCGCTGTTGCTCAGGATCGCACCGCAGAAAAATCACTCTTCGCGGAGCTGGGAATTGCGATTCCCCCCATCGCGGCCGCGGCGACCGCACAGGAACTGCAAGTCGGCATCGGGACCGTGGGCGTGCCGTGTGTCGTGAAGACCCGGCGGATGGGATACGACGGCAAGGGGCAGGCCGTCGTGCGCGACGCGAGCCAGGCACAGGCTGTCTGGGAGCGATTCGGTGCGAACAGCCCCGCGAGCGGCGGGCTGATCGTCGAGGCATTCGTCCCCTTCGACCGCGAGTTGTCGATCATCGGCGTGCGCGGACGCGATGGCCAGTGCGATTTCTACCCGCTGACCCAGAACGTCCACCGCGAGGGCATACTGAGGCGATCCATCGCGCCAGCGACGGGTTCGGAGCGGCTCCAGCCGATTGCCGAGAGTTACGCGCGGGCTGTCATGGAACGGCTCAACTACGTTGGCGTGCTGGCGATCGAGCTCTTCGAGAAGGACGGTCAGCTGCTCGCCAACGAGATGGCCCCGCGCGTCCACAATTCAGGCCACTGGACGATCGAGGGATCGACGTGCTCGCAGTTTGAGAACCACATTCGCGCGGTGGCGGGCCTGCCGCTGGGTTCAACAGCCATGGCAGCTCCGGCCGCGGGCATGGTCAACCTCATCGGCATTCCTCTCGATCTGGCAGGCACACTGAGCGAGCCGCGGTCACACTTGCACTGGTATGGGAAGGAGCCCAGGCCCGGTCGAAAGGTCGGCCACATCACGCGAGTCGCGGACTCGCACGCGAAAGTTCGGGAGTGGATGGGTCGGTTGGACACCCCACGAAATTGAGTCGCCACGGCTCGCGGGCGGGGTCCGTGGGGGGTGGGGTGAGCAGCAAGCCTGTGGGTATCTCTGAACAGCCCACCACACCGCGTTTGATGCGAACATGTGACGGCACGGCGCGGGCTGGTACATCGACAGCGGTATCCTGCGCGACCGAGACAACACCAACGGCCTCAACGGCTCTGCCGACAGTGTGCTCGAACAACGCCTCTACTCCGTGCAGAACTGCCGGGCCGACTGTTGATGGTGTTGCGGTTGAGACGCGTGAACTGCGCGATCTGGGCCGCCGTCAGTTCGGCGACAACACAGAGCGAGAACTGGGCTGACCTGCCCGCGAAAATCTGAGCCAATCTGAGTGAGAGCAACGGGGCAAGAATGCCCCAGAAAGGCTCTCACGATGAAGCATAAACGGCATGGAACCGAAGAGATCATCCACAAGCTGCGGGAAGCCGAGCAACTGGAGTCCACGGGCCAGTCCCTGGCCCAGGTCTGCCAGAAGCTGGAGGTCAGCGGGGCGACCCTGGCCCGGTGGCGGAACCAGTTCCGCGGGATGGGCGAGAGCG
>JAYVUC010000201.1:0-5121 GCA_043788295.1 Phycisphaerales bacterium | reverse complement strand
CGGCTTTCAAGACTCTGTTTGGGTGCGGCCCCATCCTTCCGTGCCTCACTATCCTGTGGTATGCCCACCCCCGCCCCGTCCCAGAACACACCGGGTCTCTCCTACGCCGCTGCGGGTGTCGACATCCACGAAAAGGACTCGTTCACCGAGTCCCTCGGAGCGGTGATGCGGCGCACCTTTGGCCCGCGAGTCATCGACAACCCGGGTGGCTTCGCGGGGCTCTTTCGCCTCGACTACAACGAGAAACTCTTCGCCCGCAACTACAAAGACCCTGTACTCGTCGCGTGCGCCGATGGCGTTGGGACCAAGATCAAGCTGGCCGCCGACCTTGGCGTCTTCAACACGCTGGGCATTGATCTGGTCGCGATGAACGTGAACGACCTCATCGTCCAGGGGGCCGAGCCGCTCTTCTTTCTGGATTACATCGCGGTGCCGACGGTTGACAAGGTGATGCTGGGCCAGATTGTTGAGGGGATCGCCGAAGGCTGCCGCATGTCGGGCTGTGCGCTGCTCGGCGGCGAGACCGCCAACATGCCCGACGTCTACCGCAAGGGTGACTTTGACCTCGCTGGCTTCTGCGTGGGCGTCGCCGAACTCAAGCGCGTCACAAGCCCGACGCGCGTTCAGCCCGGCGATGTGATCCTGGGCCTGGCGTCGAGCGGCATCCACAGCAACGGCTACAGCCTTGTCCGCAAGGTCGTCTCGCACGTGGGCCTCGACCTGCGTCAGATCTACGACGACGCACAGCCCGCCCCGCAGCACTCAACTCGCGCCAAAGCAACCCGTGTGAGCGTGAAACCGCCCGCGACCAAACGCAAGAAGACAAAGGCCACCGAACCCGAGGTCATCCGCCATGCCGCTCATCCCAACGGCCCCAAGACCCTCGGCGAGGTTCTCCTCACGCCCACGCGCATCTACGCCGACTCGATCGTCCGCCTGCAACGCAACTACAAGGTGAAAAACGTCATCAGCGGGATGGCCCACATCACCGGCAGTGGGCTCGCCGACAATCTCGTCCGCTCCATCCCGCCGAGCTGCGACGCGGTGATCGACCGCACACGCTGGCCCGTCCCGCCCATCTTCTCGTTCCTGCAGCACCACGGCAAGATCGACGACGCGGAAATGAAGCAGGTCTTCAATCTCGGCATCGGCTACTGCATCGTGGTCCGTCCCGCCTTCGCCGACGCGATCAAAGAGCGCCTCGAACGTCTGGGCGAGGCGGTGTATGTCATCGGCGAGATCGTGAAGGGCAAAGGCGTGGTCCGCGAGCGATGATCGCTACTTGCCGCGTCGATTCGCCTCAACCGGCGTGATCCGCACGCTCGCCTCGCCCTCGACCCGCCCGCTTGCGCCCGCCCACGCCGTCGCCTCGATCTGTTCAAGTGCCGCAAAAGCCTGGCCCCAAGGAATGTCCGTCTGGGCTCCAGCCTCATGTCGCGGCTCGACCATCGCGATGATGTCCGCGGGCCGCATGACAATCCCCAGCAACTTCGATGTCCGTGGCTGGTTGATCAGCTGCCTGCCAAGCTCGCGAAGCTCCGCCTCCGTCCGATCGTGCGCCGCCGCCCCGGGTCGAAACTGCACCACCCACCACCCCCGTGGCACGCCGCTCACCGGATAAGGCCTCCGCACGACCGTCATCCAGCAGAGCGTCGCCCCGCCCGAGCCCTGCCCTTCGAGCGTGCAAAGTCGCATCGCCTCGCAATCACCCTTGACCCTCTCCACTTCCGTCTTGATCATCGAGGCTTGTGCTGCGCCCTGCTCGTTCGCACCGGCGAGCGGTGCGGAAAGGCCGAGCACCGCGCCGATAAGCGCATCTCCCTGCACCCCCGATTTCACCGCGTCCGAAACCTCTACCGCGATGGTGACCACCACGTCCCTGAGCCCAGTCGGCCTGCGCTCGACCCGCATCACAACGCCAGGCCCCCAAAGTCCAGCCTCGGGCATCGGTATCTTCATGAATGAGAGCGCGAGCTTTGCCGACGACAGCTCCGCTTCGTTGCCCGTCCCAAGGTCCGACGGAATCACGCCCTCGAACGCGAAGAGAACATTGGGATCGTGCTTCACGATGGGCCGCCCGCCAGCCGATCGTTCCTTGCACTCAGCCCCGGTCAGGCCAAAGAGCGGCGCAGACGCCGAAAAGTTCGCCGTCCACCCCTGGTCGATCTGTGTCGCCTCAACAACCACCGTCCTATCGGGCTCGGACTTGGCCGCCGGCTTTCTCGCCGAATCCACCGGCTCCTTGATCCGCCAGTACCCCAGCACGTCCGCCTTGGACTGCGCCCACTTGCTCGGGCACGCCTCCATCGCCATCGCCAAAGGCAACGGCTCATCGAACGGCGTCAACACCAGCCGATGCGTTGCCGGATCCTTCTCACACGCTCGCACCCGCATGAGCTGAAATCGGCCACGCTCCAACAGCATCACGGGTTGCCCATCCTGTACCCCGCGCGGCGCGGGGTCCAGCTTCTTCTCCAATTGGTCGATCACGACCGGAAGGGCGTCCGAAACCAGGGCCCACGTCTCATCCCCACCTTTGGCCGACGCACCAAAGACCGCGATAGCCCGACGACCCAGAAGCTCATCGAACGCCGTCTTGTCGTCCATGCCCAGTGCCAACGCAAGCTCGCTCCACGCCTGCGCCTTGCGGTCCAAAAGACCAGCCTCGTCTAGTGCGTGCAGCAGCCGCTGGACAGGCTCACGCTGGCGAAGGGTCGATCCGCGATTGACCATCAGCACGGCCCGCACGCCTTGCGGGGGCGCATCCTCGGGGTCGAGCACGATGATCCAAACGGCGGCGCGCACGCTCGCCGCCACGCACGAGGCGGCGAGCAACACGACCGCAAGTCGCAGCCAGCGCACCATGCCGATGGGCAAAAATGCTCCTCTTGGATGTTCGGGCCAAAGATTGGACACAGTGTCTCTCACTCCGCGATTCTCTAAGCCGATGCCCCACAAGCGTCAAGCAGCATACCGGCCAAACGTTTCGGGGGTCCGTTCCATGCATAAATTTGCGAAGATCGTGCGGTGCCCATTGAATCAACGAGACCAGATTGGTCATCAAGGACGCCGTATTGGCCATTGGTCCGCGTCGCTCGAGAGCGGTGCAAAGTCCCGCGATCGGAGCCGCCCCGAACGCCACGACGCCGACTGCACCGAAAGCCCGGGCGTCCAGTTGGCCTCCACCATGCCCCAATAGCGGCCGATATTCTCCGAACCCATCCAGGCCCCATGGTCATTCGTCAGATCGACATTTCGCACTGCGACCGGCGCGTTCGTGTAAACCTCAAACTTGACCGGCGAACCAAGTCCAGCGATCGCTCGCCCGATCACATGACCGACGCTCCCACGCTCTCCAACACCCGGCCTCGTATCGCCCGTCGTGTCAATGCTGCTCGTCTCCCCGGGTGCGCCGGGCTTTGAAATCGCGGCGTACAGCGGCGCCGAACGCCCGCCCGCATCCACCACTCCCGACACGGGCGTGGGTTTGGGGGTGAACTCGATGGTCCCGGGCCTCGCCCGCTCCACCAGCACCGCGCCCGTCAGGAGCAGCAGCACCGACGCCGCAGCAACCAACCGCCCAACGGTCACAAACCGCCTCGCCTGACCCGTTACAAACGGCCTGTGATCATCCACCGCCGCAAGAATCCGCGACGAAAGGTCTGGCTCCTTCACCGGGCGCGTGAGATCGAAGACGATCTCCTCGATCGCCGCGACATCCGCCCGGAACTTTCGGCTCTTCACGAACGCGGCTCGAAACTCCGCCGACCGCCGATCGGCCTCGCCGTCGAAATACGCATCCAGCGGATCGCCCGCGTCGCAATCGCGATACCCGAACTCGGTGTAATCCGTGCGCGCACGCTCGGCCTTGCTCCGCCCGCCCTTGCGAGGATGCTCGTTCGCGCCGCCGCTGTGTTGGTCCGATCCACCCTTCAAATCAGCGCCTCCTGCAACGAATCCGCGCCCACCAGCTTTATCGAATCTAGCGACTCGCGGAGCCGCTTGCGTCCGCGGTGCAGATGACTCTTCACCGTTCCCTCGGGCATGCCCAGGTGATCTGAGATAAGCCAGATGGGCCATTCCTGCTGATGGAACAGGATGATGACCTCGCGCTGCTCGAACGTCAGGCTCATCAATCCCTTCTGCAAGACGTCCCGTGCGACCAGCGTGTCCTCGCCCCGCTCGACCAGGGATTCCGAGCGTGCGGATCCGCTTGCCCAGGAACTGGTCGCGTCGCCCGCAGGGGTCGCTCGCTTCTTCTCGCAGAAGTTCAGAAAGAGCCGCCGCGCGATCGTGAAGACCCACGTGCTGAATCTGAATCGCGGGTCGAACCGGTCGAGATTGGTCAGCACACGCACGAACGCCTCCTGCGTCACATCCTCCGCCAGGTCGCTCCGCCCGCTCAGCCGCAGCAGGTAGGCGTAGAGCGAGCGCTGGTGCGCTTTGATCATCATCTCGGCCGAGGCGCGGTCGCCCGCGGCGGCCAGTCGAATCAGTCGTTGCTCTTCAGTCTTGGTCATGGCCTCTCCGGAAAAGGCTGCCCGGGGACTACAGAGTGTACCCCCCAATGCCCCAACAGGTTGCATGGAACTTGCAATTGGTTGCTCGGATTCCGTACGGACGAAAACCCCTGCGCGGCATGGGCTTGGGGGACTTGGGGTTAACTGACGGAAGCCTTGCGTGGAAATGCTCTCCCCGCAGTGCTGAGTTCAGGCACGTTCATCAATCCATTCCACCCGCCTACAGAATCCCAGGCCAGAATCGCTGGACAAGGTGAGCGACTGATTCAATCATGCAAACAAGGGCTGAAATACCAGCGACAGTGACGATCTTCAACCGATTTCGAGCGAGTTGTCGTCCCTCCGTGCCCCCAATCGCAGCAGATGTCTCCGCATCCGATAAGGAAAAATGATGAGTGAGAACGAGACGAGGCAAGGTCCATCGATGTTTGAGCTTTCCATTGGTGCGCCTTGACTATTCAGAACGCGATCACGATTGAACGATCCGCGTCGGCAGAACAGGTGACCCAGCCCACGTTCCGTTGACATAACCCGCCCCGGCTACAACTGCCCGGGGCCAAGGAGTGTCACGATGGCGAGGAAGGTCTATTCCGAAGAGTTC
>JAYVUC010000200.1:0-3124 GCA_043788295.1 Phycisphaerales bacterium | reverse complement strand
GGCTCACCGAGGGCATCGCAGACTACATTCGATTCTGGAAGTACGAGCCCAAGACACGCCAGGCCAAGATCGACACGAACAAGGCCAGCTACAAAGACGGCTACCGCACCGCGGCCGCGTTCCTGGGCTGGCTCGTCGTGAAGTACGACAAAGACATCGTGAACAAGCTCAACGCCAGGCTCCGCAAGGGCAAATGCGACGAGACGATCTTCAAGGACATTCTGGGCAAGAGCGCCGACGAACTATGGAAGGAGTTCATCGAGGCCGGCGCACCCGCGTCACCCGAATTGCCAAAGGCCGCTCCCGCGATGCCAAAGCCCGCGAAGAAATAGGCCCGCCGTCAATCGTCAGCATCGGTCAGCTCGGCCGCGTTCGTCGGCTTCATGATCTCACGCATCACCACCGTCGCAAACGCGCCCCGTGGCAGCTCAAACGCCACGCGAATGAACGAACCGTGCTCATCAACCCCGCCCTCAACATCTGGATCGATGATCGGCACCCGCAGCGGCCGCCGCGCCCCCTCGATCATCCCCGGAAACTTCGCCCCAAACGCAACAAGCTGCTCGGGTGTCAGACCCATCTCCGCGAGTGCTGCAAGCTCCACCGCGTCCGTCTCCCCGCTCGCTCGCATCATGCTCTCGCCCCACATAGGCCCCGACGGGCTGATCTCGAGCCGTGACAGCCTCTCGCTCGTTGTGGGATCGTTCACAACAGCCTCATCGACCGCAAAGACCGCCCGGTTCTCGTGCTTCATCGCAAGGTCACCCACTGCAAGTGAGCCCAGTGCCCCCACCTGCACGCGATGGTCCAGCACGCGATTGAACACCGCCGATTGAAACGCCGACAGCATGTACCTGGCCGAAGGCTCATCAATCTGTCGCAATGCCTTCTCAGCAGTCGCCCCACGATACAGCGCCATCAGCACCCGCCGCTCAGCCTTGCACGCGGGTGGATACTCGTCGAGTGCCTCGGCAAATCGACCCGCCGCAAAGTGCTCTCGCGCCGCCACGTTCATCGTCCCGCCCGGCGATGGCCCGAGCAGTGCCCGCGTCGCTCCCTCAAAGTCCATCGCCACCATCGCCCGCCCCACAAGGTGATTGTTCCACGCCGCCCCAAACCGCTGCTCGCCGAAACGGTTGGGCACCCCGAACTTCGCCAGCCGTTCGATCACGCGATGGGCCACGCGTGCGTCGGTCGCATTCACCCCGCGAATCCGAATGCTGAAGCGGTTGCCCAGCAGGTGCCCCTGCCTCAGCTTGTTGGTGTGATAATCGGCCCACAGCACATTCACCCGCTCGTGAGCGAACGTCGGAAAGTCCTCAATCTTCTTCCCAGGCACATGCACCGACACAACCTGCCGCGTGATCGCCACGCGATCTTTCAGCCCCGCGTATCCCACCGCCCGCCGATCCACTCCAAAGTGCCGCTTCACGATGTCAAGCAGATCGAACGTCGCCAGGTTCCGCTTCTCCAGCAGCATGTAGATGTGCTCGCCCGTCCCCGCGGGCTGATACAGCGGCTGCTCATCAACCAGAAAGTCCTCACACCGCTCCCGAATCCGCCCGCCAACCCCCGGCAGATCCGCCGTCAGGTACTGGCCCGTGAGCCCTTTCCCACACTCCTCCGCTCGCTGCGTCCCTCCGCGCATCTCTGCGCTCTCAGCGTTCGCCCTCGTCTTGCATGGGGGTGCGTCCGGCTCGCTCATTCCTCTTCATCCTTCGCAGCCGACTCCAGCACATGCTCTTCCACAAAGATCGGCACGCCCATCGCCACTCCCAGCGCGATCGCATCGCTGGGCCTTGCGTCGATCGCCACGATCTCCCCGTTCTGCCGCACATTGAGCACCGCGAAAAACGTGCGCTCCGAAAGGTCCGTGATTGCGATCGACACCAGCTCGCCCCCGAGCTGCCCGATCACGTTCGCGAGCAGGTCGTGCGTCTGAGGCCGCTTGATCGTCAACCCCTTGAGCCGCCGCTCGATCGCCTGCGCCTCGGGCAGCCCGATGACGATCGGAAACGACCGCGCCGCGTCCGGGTCGGCCGCCCCGACCTCTCGCAGCTCGATCAACTGCATGTCCGTCAGCTCCCGAATCAGAATCCGCGAGAGCTCCATTCGCACAGCCATCGCAACCTCCGGTAGCAGTGTAGACGCCGAGATCGCAGGTCCAGCGGAATGAAACGAGGCCGGGCAGCCTGCCCGGCCTCCGGCCGCTTTGTCTTTGGTGGCACCGCTCTCCAGAGCGGTGCTTGCCTTGAACGCCTCAAGCCACTGCTCTGGAGAGCAGTGCCACCATTCCTATGCGGCAATCGCCAATCCCGTCACCGTCAACCCCGAACTGCCGAGCTGCACGGTGAACTGGTCGCTCTCGGGTCCGGCGTTGAGGCCGCGATAGCCCTGGATGATGTAAGTGGCCGCCCCGACGTTGGCGGGGAGGGTGTTGTCGGTGAACGACTTGGTGCCGAGGCTCGCGACCTGTGAGAAAGTGGCCGAAGGCCCCGAGCCGATCTTGCGGCGAACCACAAAGAACGCCCCGGTGCTCGCCGCCGCGTTGACACTCTTCCACTTGATGGTGATCGACCCCGACGGGTTGAGCCCGACGGTGATGTTGGTCGGCTGACCGGGCGGAGGCGTGGGAACGGGCGCCAGAGGCGGGGGAATCTGGGCCGCGCTGTAGACGGTGCCGGGCACGGGCTGGCTCGCGGCGTAGGCCTTGACGAACTTGACGAGGTCGGCGGCGTTGGTCCGCAGCGAAGCGACGCTCGCGTTGAGAGCGGTGGTCGCGGCCTTGCTCGCCTCGCGCGCCGACTGGGCCGCGTTGTACTTGGTGCGAGCGGCCTTGGTGAGCGTGTCGAACGCGGTGGCCTGCGCCGCCGTCAGCCCGATGGTGGTCGGAGCCGCCGACCACACGGGATCGTGAGCCTCGCAGAACGTGATGAGATCGAGTTCCTTCGCTGGTAGCACTGCCATGGCTGCACTCCGTGCATGTTTCGCGCGGCTCGGCCGCGTGCCGCTCGTCCGAGCGGTGTGACCCGTCCCAGATTCCGTTGACACAACCCAACCCCGGCTACAACTGGCTGGGGGAAGGAGTGTCACGATGGCAAGGAAGGTCTATACCGAAGAGTTC
>JAYVUC010000199.1:0-20787 GCA_043788295.1 Phycisphaerales bacterium | reverse complement strand
CGTCGGCCAGTTCCTGCAGCGTCGCCTGCCGACTCCTGAGCCGCACGAGTTCCTGCTCCAGATCGTTCGTCGTTCGTGCCTGTTCTCGCCGTCCCTGCCCAAGCTGATCGAGCTGCTCTTCCGCTGCGTTCACGTTCGTCTGCAACGCCTCCGCGCGTCCGCGTGTCGCCCCCGCCGAAGCCTTGATCGCCGCCGTTTCCAGCGACACTCGCTCCTGTTCCTGCCGCTGCGTCAGAAGCCTCGCCTGCACCCGCTCAGCCTGCTCTCGTGCCGCGTCCACGCGTTTGGCGTCCGCCTCGATCGACGCGACAAGCCCCGTCCGCTCGCGCTCGAGCCGCGCGACGGTCGATCGGCGCTCGCCCGCCTGCGTCTGCTTCTCGTTCGCCTCGGCGAGTGCCGCCGACCGCGCCTCGCTCGCAGCGGTGAGCGATCTGTCCGCCTGCGCGACCCGCTCGACAAGCTCAGCGACAAGCGCCGATGCCGCCAACTCCGCCGCCGCAGTCTCGTCGAGCCTGGTCTCGACAACCGCGAGGCGTTCGGAGTCCTGCTGGGTCCGAGCCAGCGACTCGGCGATCGATCGCTCGGTCATCTGCGCCCGCTGCGTTGCCTGCTGCTGGTCGTGCTCAGCTCCAAGCCGCTCCTGCTCCGCCGCTCGCAATGCCTGCGACAATTCCTGTCGCAGAATGTCCGCGTCCTGCTTGTCGGCCTCCGCCCCCGTCACCACCGCCGACGCCGCGGTGCGAGCATCGTCCAGCGCGAGCTGCTCGCCCGTGAGCTTCAAGATCTGAGTTGCGAGCAGATCGTACTGGTCAATCGCGACAGCCGTTCGCCACGCGGTCAACTGCTCATCGAGTTCCTTGAACCGTCTGGCCTTGGCCGCCTGACCCTTCACGATGCGGAGCCGCCGCTCGGTTGATTCGAGCTGATCCCGCGTCTGCACCAGGTTCAACTGCGCTCGCTCGAGTTTCCGTTCCGCCTCGAGCCGCCGCTGCTTGTACTTCGCAACGCCCGCAGCCTCCTCGAAAATCGTCCGCCGCTCCTGCGGGCTTGCAAGCAGCATCGCATCGACCTTCCCCTGCTCGATGATCGAGTACGCGTCGGCACCGATGCCGGTATCGAGGAATAGCTCACGGGTATCCCGAAGCCGCGCCTTCTTCCCATTGATCACATACTGCGAGGTGCCGTCGCGAAACAGCCGCCGTTCCACCTCCACCACGTCCGCTTCGATCGGCAGCCCGCGCCGTCCCCGAACACTCGCATCCACAACCGGCGGCTCGCCCGACCCATCACCCTCGATTCCGTCATCAACCGCAATCGCACCTTCGTGATTCGGTGTCTCGGCGACTCGGTGACTTTCCATCACAGGATTCTCGAACGTCAGCGTCACGCTCGCCATGCCGCCGGGCTTGCGACCCACGCTGCCCGCGAAAATCACGTCGAGCATCTCCGTGCCGCGCAGGCTCTTGCTCGACCGCTCTCCCAGCACCCACTTGATCGCGTCGACGATATTGCTCTTACCACAACCGTTGGGGCCCACCACGCCCGTCACCTCTTCATCGAAGGTGAACTCAGCCGTGTCGGCGAACGACTTGAACCCGGTCAGTGTGAGTTTGGCCAGACGCATTCGAGGGCGACCTCCCGCCACGCGGTGCACCATTCCTAGGGTGCTCCACGCAGTTGCCCACAGCATACGGTGGTTCGACGCGTCATGGCTCGCTTTTTGCCACTCACCGACTTCATTCGGGCCGTTCACCTGCCCCCGCGGGTGGATCTGGCTTGGGGTCTGCTTTGGGCTCGACAGCTGGCCTCGTTGCGGGCGGCTTTGGAGTTGTCGCGTTTGGCCTGAGAATCGGGATGATCCTGGGCCGACGAGGCTCGGCGGGCACGGCCGGGGTTATTTCCGTCGGTCCCACCGGCGCCACGACGGGCGGCGAAGCTCCTGGCTGCTCGATGAGTTGCATGGCTTCCTGGTCGTCGGGGGTCTCGGGGCGGTTCTTGGAGGCCGGGGCGAGAGCCGCCTGGTAGAGCTGCGCCAGGAGCTTGTCCGACTCGGTCGCGAACGCACAGATGACCCCGCGCTGCTGGTGCAGCGCGTAGAGCGCACCGACCACCTCCGAGTACGTCATGTTGAGCCCGGGGGTCGGATCCTCGGGTGTGGGCCGCCTTGCCAGAAACTTGATCGTTTCCTCGAGGCTCTGGTCGATCTCCTGGCGATACGTCTTGCCTGTTCGATAATCGCGGTAGTACACGCGGTGCTTGTCGCTCGCCGAATCGGCCGTCACCATGAGCCGGTTATCCCACGCCGCGACCAGCGTGGGCTTCTCCAGATTCATGGGTGCGCCGAAGAGCACGATCTTGGGCTTGCCCTGCTGCGTGATATAGATCATCGGGTCGCCGTAGGGCACGACGTCGAGCTGGAACTTGTCCGCGATCACCTCGCGTCGCACTCCCTGCATGTTATTGCCGGGAATCGCCCCCTGCATCAGCACCGCCCGATGCGTCACCGCGTCGGCGGCGTCTCCCGAGCTCTCTCGCGCCGACGTGAGAAAGTCGAGCATCGCACGCCGCGCCGCCACGCCCTGCGCCCTCTTGGCCAGCGTCTCGTACGCCGCCACACGCACCAGAAGCTCGCGCGATTCCAGCAGCTTGCGCAGCCCCAGGTCAACCGTGGGGCCCCCTTCCACAGTCCCCAGAAGGTCGATCGCGTCCAGCCGCTCCGCCCCCGCCCCTTGCTGCGCCATCCGGATCAGATACTCCGCTGTCTTGTGATCCCCGAGCCTCGCCCCTGCCCGCAGTGCCGCCATCCGCGGCACCACCTCGGGGTTGTCGTACAGGCCCCGCAAGAACCGCGTTGCTGTCTCGCCGCCTACGCCCAGTATGCAAAGCGACAGGTCGTTCGCAAGCCACGGTTGTTCCTTCATTCCATCCGCATACATCCGCGCGTACCCATCCGGATTGGCCGCCTCGATCTGGATGTGCTTGACGATCTCGATGAACTCGTTGGGCTTGTTTGTGAAGCTCTGCGGCACATACAACGCGATCGACTGCGCGTTGCGCCCGCGTGCGGTCTTGTCCTTCGAGCCCGATTCCTCCGGGAACCGCGTGTTGATCGCCTCGGTGATCCGCATCGCCCTCACATGGCTCGGCTCATCCAGCAACACCTCCACCTTCAACGGGTCCGCCACGATCCCGCCATCGAGCACCCGGCCCGTTCGCCTCGAGATGCCGTCGGCGTCCCGCGCCGGATCGGAGAACGGATTGATGAAAATCGGCCCTCGGCCCACCGCCAGCCGCCGCCCACGGAGCCCGCCGATCGTTCCCGGGTCTCCCTGCTGAATGAACAGGTCGGTGCTCCAGAGCATCCCGCCCTCAAGGCTCGAAGCATTCACCGCCCGCAAATGAACGTCGAATGTCAGACCCTTGGGTGCTGCGGGAGGGATCGCTGCCTCCACGACCACCACGCCCACGTTCTTGTCCCGCAAGAGCTCCCGGGGCGACATCCCGTCGATCACATAGTTCCGCCCCTTCAACGCCCCGCTGATATCCCGCAGCGACATCTCGCGCTCGAGCTGGCCCGACAGCCGATCGTCGAGGATTCCGCCGCCCGTGCCGTTGAGCCCCACGACAATCCCGTACCCGAACACCAGCACCGGATCGGTGCCGTTGAACGACGCAGCCGACCCGATCGTGTTGCTCAGAATCGCCGGAATATCCCGTGTCACAGGCTCAGTGTGCCGTGTCCTGGGCTCGGGCCCCGAATCGCACGACGCGCAAAGCCCCGCCACCCCGGCCCACAAGGACACCATCAGACACAAACGCCCAACCCGACCAAAGGGCCTCACATGCTGCATCGATTCACTCCGGAGTGTGTTCTACCTTACGACGCGCGGGTGGCCCAAAGGTTCCCCTATGTCCGGTTTGTTCACCATTGGTCACAAACAGGCCTCGTGCGACCCTCGGACAAAGTTCTCCACACCGCCAACTCGCCCAAGCACCCGCCCCTCTCAACTTCGCCCATTTCGGAACTATCGGTCCCACAACCACTTCCCGCCAAGCGACAGCCCATCCACACGGTTCCACATCATTTTGTGGCCAAACGCGCTTGCTCACACGATCTGTAGTGGTATGCTGTCCCTTCCGACACCAAGCGTGGTGCCGACAGGTCGTCTGCCCGGTCGTTGGATTTCGTACCAAACATAGTTCAAACAAAACCATGAAACCCTGAAGGCCGACCCGCGCTCGGCCTCGTCTGGGAGTCTCGCGTGCCCGTTCTGTCCGACCGACAAATCCGCCAGCAGGTCAAGATCCTGCCCTTCGAGGCCTCCGTCAAGCGGCCCGGGCGGATCTCCTATGGCGTCTCCAGCTATGGCTATGACGTGCGCGTCGGCACGCGGTTCAAGATCTTCACCCCCACGCCCAAGAGTGGCGACATTGCCGTCGTCGATCCCAAGAACTTCAGCGACGACATGATGGTCGAAGTGGATGTGGGCCACAAGCCCGAGGGGCAGCAGTATGTGATCATCCCGCCCAACAGCTTCGCGCTGTGCGAGACGGTGGAGTACCTCGAAATCCCGCGCGACATCCTGGCCATCTGCGTGGGCAAGAGCACCTACGCCCGGTGCGGGCTGATCGTGAACGTCACGCCCCTAGAGCCTGAGTGGCGCGGGAAGGTGACGCTGGAGATCAGCAACACGACGCCGCTGCCGGCGAGGGTGTACGCGAATGAGGGTGTGGCGCAGCTGTTGTTCTTGAAGGGTGATGAGGTGTGTGAGAAGAGCTACGCGGACAAGGCGGGGAAGTATCAGGATCAGGGCGGGTTGACCCTTCCAAAGGTCGATTGAGAAGAAGGCATCAAGGCAAGAGGCATCGAGGCATGAGTGATGGGCGAGCCAACCAAGTCGTACCGGGATCTGATCGCGTGGCAAATGGCCTACGCGGTTGGAAAGTCGGTCTATCGGCTCGCTTCGACACTCCCCGAAGCCGAGCGATTCGGATTGATCGCCTCGCTGCGTCGAATGTCTGTCTCGATCGCCAGTCAGGTCGCAAACGGGTATGGGCGAGGAAACACCGCGGATTACCTCTGGCACCTCAAAAACGCTCGGGGCGAAATCTACCAGCTCGACACGCAGCTGCTTTTCGCCCTCGATTTCAAGTACATCGACGAAATCGCCCACCAGCAGGTCAAGTCGGAGTTGGATGAGTCAGAACGGGTCCTCGCGGGGTTGATCCGGAGTCTTGAGCGGTAACTTGATGCCTCGATGCCGCTTGCCTGGATGCCTTCTTTCTTGTCGCCACAGAGTTCCACGGACGGATTGGGCTTTATGAAGATCACTCGGAAGTTCACCACAGCAGGTCAAGACCCCTTCGCTTCAACTTGTTGGGTGAAGCGTTCCTCACGTATCACCAACCCCGATGGCTCGGTCGTCTTTGAGATGAACGATGCCGAGGTGCCTGAATCATGGAGTCAGCTTGCCACCGACATCATGGTGAGCAAGTACTTCCGCAAGGCGGGGGTGCCGCAGAGCGCTGCACAGAGCCCCCGGCGCGAGCCGGGTGGTGTGGGTGGTGTGTGGGGGTTGGACGCGGGGCAAGCCCTCCCCCCTGCTGGCGCAGGGGGTTCTCTGGGCCCCGAGAAGTCCGCGCGGCAGGTGATCCATCGCCTGGCCGGGTGCTGGCGGCACTGGGGCGAGAAGAACGGGTACTTCGACTCCGAGGCAGACGCCCAGGCGTTCTACGACGAACTCGCGTACATGATGGTGCACCAGATGTGCGCCCCCAACAGCCCGCAGTGGTTCAACACCGGGCTCAACTGGGCCTATGGCATCAACGGCCCAGCTCAGGGGCACTGGGTCGTCGACCCCAAGACCGGCGAGCCCGAGCTGGCGGCCGATTCGTACAGCCATCCGCAGCCGCACGCCTGCTTTATTCAGAGCGTCCATGACGACCTCGTGAACGAGGGCGGGATCATGGATTTGTGGGTGCGAGAGGCACGGCTGTTCAAGTATGGCAGCGGCACGGGCACCAATTTCAGCCACCTCCGCGGCGACGGCGAACGCCTCGCGGGCGGCGGGCGCAGCAGCGGGCTCATGTCCTGGCTCAGGATCGGCGACCGGGCTGCGAGCGCGATCAAGAGCGGCGGGACGACACGCCGGGCGGCCAAAATGGTGTGTCTGGATATGGACCACCCGGATATTGAGGAGTTCGTGAACTGGAAGGTTCGCGAGGAGATAAAGGTGCAGGCCCTGGTCGAAGGCCTGAAAGTGCTCAAGAAGTCGAGCAAGGAGATCGCCGAGACGTGCGAGAAGCTCAAGCTCACGCTCGACTACGACTTCAATGGCGAGGCGTACGCGACGGTGGCGGGCCAGAACAGCAACAACTCGGTGCGTATCCCCGATAAGTTCTTCGATGCCCTGGACAAGGACGCCGATTGGAGCACGTACTGGAGGACGAACCGCGAGCTGGCCAAGTCATTCAAGGCGAGCAAGCTGTGGGACGAGATTTGCTATGCCGCGTGGCGCTGTGCCGACCCCGGTGTGCAGTTTGATTCGACGATCAACGCCTGGCACACCTGCCCGAGCGCGGGGCGGATCAACGCGAGCAACCCGTGCAGCGAGTACATGTTCCTCGACAACACGGCGTGCAATCTCGCGTCGCTCAACGTGATGAAGTTCTACGACGCGGGCAAGCGGCACTTCGACGTCGAACGCTACGAGCACGCGATTGATCTGTGGACGGTGGTGCTGGAGATCAGCGTGCTGATGGCGGCGTTCCCCAGCAGGGCGATCGCCGAGCTGAGCTATAAGTATCGCACGCTGGGGCTTGGGTACGCGAACCTGGGGGCGATGCTGATGCAGGCGGGGATCGCCTATGACAGCGACGCGGCGCGAGCGATCTGTGCGACGCTCAGCGCGATTCTGACGGGGCGCAGCTACCGCATGTCGGCGGTGATGGCGGAGCAGATGGGCGCGTTCGCGGGGTTCAAGGCCGACCGCGAGAACATGCTGCGGGTTGTCCGCAACCATCGCCACGCTGCGAGGGGCGAGAGCCGAGCGAGCGACAAGTACGAGAATCTCAAGATCCGCCCGGTGCCGATTGACCACGGACTCATCAAGGCGGGCAAGGTCAACATCGCCAATGCCAGCGTGCTGTCGCAGCGTGCGATGGACGCATGGGACGACGCTCTTGCGCTGGGCGAGCAGTTTGGCTATCGCAACGCCCAGACGACTGTCATCGCGCCCACGGGCACGATCGGTCTCCTCATGGACTGTGATACCACGGGTGTCGAGCCCGACTTCGCCCTTGTGAAGTTCAAGAAGCTCGCCGGCGGCGGCTATTTCAAGATCGCCAACGAGTCGGTCTCGCCAGCCCTCAGGGTCATGGGATATTCCGACACGCACACCACAGCGATCATGGAGTATCTGCTGGGCAAGCTCACGTTCGACGTGCCGATGCCCAAGAGCACGGGTGTGAAGGGCTCTTTCAGCGATTGGTTGAAGGACAAGGGCCTCACGGATGCCGAGATCGCACGGCTCCAGAGCGGTCTGCCGAGCGTCTTTGAGATTTCATACGCCTTCGCGGTCTGGAGCGTGGGTGATGAGGTGCTCAGGCGTCTGGGCATCGACGCCGCGAAGGCCAAGGGAGATTCGAGCTTCAGCCTCCTCAAGACCCTGGGTCTCTCGGCGGCACAGATCGACGAGCTGAACACGGTCGTTTGCGGGACGCAAACCATCGAGGGTGCCCCGCACCTCAGGCCCGAGCACATCTCCGTGTTCGATTGTGCGAACACCTGCGGCAAGCTCGGCAAGCGGTTCATCGCGCCCGAGGGGCACATCCGCATGATGGCGGCGGCCCAGCCCTTCATCAGCGGAGCGATCAGCAAGACGATCAATCTTCCCAACACCGCGAACGTGGGCGAGATCGGCCGCTGCTACACGATGTCGTGGGAGCTGGGCCTCAAGGCCAACGCCCTGTATCGCGACGGGTGCAAGCTGAGTCAGCCGCTCAGCTCAACGAGCGACCAGGAGAAGAGCAAGGAAGGGGAGAAGACCCCTTCGGGCCCTACGTCGGAGATCAAGCCGGCGTCTTCCAGCCCCGCAGCGGCTGCGGAGGCTCTGGCGGCTGTGGTCTTTGAGTCCGGCACGTCCCACGCCGAACCACCGCGACTGGTCGCGCCGCTCAAGCCACACCGCAAGCGTCTTCCCGACACGCGTCGCAGCCTGACGCACAAGTTCAACGTCGCGGGCCATGAGGGGTATCTGACGGTGGGCCTGTATGAGGATGGCCGCCCGGGTGAGCTGTTCATCACGATGAGCAAGGAAGGCTCGACGATGGGCGGCTTGATGGACGCGGTGGGCACGGCGACGAGCGTCTCGCTGCAATACGGCGTGCCGATCGAGAGCTTGGTCAACAAGTTCAGCCACCAGCGGTTCGAGCCCGCAGGCATGACGGAGAACCCCGAGATTCCGTTTGCCAAGAGCCTCGTCGATTACATCTTCCGCTGGATGGGCATGCAGTTCATCCCGGGCTATCGCGAGGCGAACGCGCCAAATCGTGGCGGGAGCGGTGGTGGGGGAACGCGAAGCGACCCCGAAACAAACAAGGAGAACCAGGATTGGATCCAGCACACGCAGGCGCAGGCGTCCTCGCTCGCCGACCAGCCCGATCGCTTCGGGGGCCGGCTGGGCGTGGTGACAGCCGCATCCCCGGTCGAGACGCACAAGGTGCAGGCGTCCGAGACGCACTCGCACATTCACGTCAGCAAGACGACGATCGACATTGTGGGCGACGTTGTGGGCGACGTTTCGAGCCGGGCCGTTCGGTCGGTTCTCAACGAGCGACTGAGGGATGCCCAGGGCGACGCGCCAGCATGCGACGTCTGCGGGACGATCACCGTTCGCAGCGGGACATGCTACAAGTGCCTCAACTGCGGCGCGAGCATGGGATGCTCGTGACGCAAAGACACAGGTGATCCGAGAGAAGCGGGCTTGGCGGAAGAGGCGGGGCTTTGAACAGGGCGATCGCGTGGGTCGGCAGGCAAAGGATCGCTCGCCGGGACAAAGCGGCATGACGCCGACGAGTTCATGACCCCAAGGTTGGTGAAACGAAAACGGCGAAGGCACGGAAGAGCGACAGCCAAGGACATCCGGTTCACAACACGGGACAACCGCCAACCTCACACCCAGGCCGCCCGCCGGGCCCGCTTCCAGGATCACACGACTCAGGACTGTTGACGAGAAGGAGCCAGGGAGCACGACGCTCCAGAGAGATAGGTCAAGCCACGTTGCGGGGCTTTGTGCGCCGTTCCACCACCCACCAGTGCGCCAGAGTCTCGCTTCCCTGACCCCCGGACGGCCCACCACCGTCCGGGGGCTTTTCTTGGAATCCAGCCCATGGACCTGGCGAGTCCTCGGATCCGATCACCCGATCACGTCGGGTTGATATAGATGAAAAACTCCTCAATCGGGAGCCCATCGTCGGCAACGCTCAGCACATACTCGGCGTAGTACTTCCCCGCCGACGACGCGATGATGCCGCCCGGGCCGGTGATCGCTGCGGTGTCGCTTTGGGTATCCGCGTTGATGAATCGCGAGTAAAAACTTGGGTTGGCGAACGGGCTGGCGCGGATCGTGAACGTCGGCCCCTTCTCACTCCCGCTGGGAAAGCCGTTCTGCGGGTCGATGTTCAGTCTCCTCGAGTTGAATGGCGAGGTAAACGCGATGTTCTGCACCGTGCTCCCGTTGAGAAGCAGCGCCATCCCCGCCATATCTCCCGAAGGCGCCGACACGACCGGTGCTCCGCTGACTGTCCGCGCGAGCGCGTTCACGCCGTTCGATCCGCCAAAGTTGAACTCCAGCTCCTCGTAGAGTGTTCCACCGGTCCCCACCAGGTTGAGGGCCGACGGCGTGACGCTCCCGGACCACGTGATCGTCGAGCCTCCAGGCACGTTGAGCACCATTGAAAGCGTGCGAAGCGTGTTCTGCACCGACCAGGTCTGCCACGTCAGATCCGCCGTCCGGGGTCTTCTGACCTTGATCGCGCCACCCGATGCGATAATGCTGTTGAAATACTGATATGAGTTGCCGGAACCGGAAATGACGCTGTGCGTCATGCGGTACCGTCCCGTCAGCGTCGCGGGAGTCCCGCCGATGGTCACGACAAAGGTGCTCCCGTTGGGCAGCCCGCTCAGCGTCAGCGGAGACGGGTCGCTCCCGTGATACTGGGTCGACCCATCGGGAAAGACCACTCCGCCCGACGCGCGGATCGCGCCAGCGACGTCAAGCCTCACCCCCGGCGTTGTGGTTCCCACGCCCATATTGCCCGCGGTGTCAACTGTCAGCCGTACCGCGTTTGCCGTCGCGTCGCGAACCAGAAACTTCCCGGCCCCCTCGGTGTTGCCGGACCCCGATGAGATGATGTTCCAGGTCCGCCCGGCCGCCGAGTTGTTCAGGCCCAGCCAGGTCCCGCCCATGTTCGAGGAGTCCAGGTGCTCGACCAGCTGTACGCTCGTCGCAACGTGCAGCGGGAATGCAGGCGCCGTGATCGCTGCGCCTGTTCCAATTCCCAGATTTCCCGTTGCACCCAGCGCGAGTCGATCCGCGCCGCCGTTGTGAACCCGCCAGGTCCCCGCGTTGTCCATCACCGTCCATCCTGTTGCAGCCGTCGTCGTGTACCCATAGAACGGCAGCCCCGTCGACGAGTTCGACGTGATGTACATACCCACAAAGCCGGTCTGCGCGGGCGTGTTCGCCAGCCCGAAGACCTCCGCGCCCGATCGCTGCGTTGACCGATTGACCCCCACGAAGTTCTGCGACGCGTTCACGAAGAGATCGTCGCTCGCGTTGAACGACAATCCGCCCTGAGTCTTTGTGACATGCAGGCCCGCCGCCGGGCTCGCGATTCCGATGCCGACGTTTCCCGTCGAAAAGATCGCGTTGCCTCCGCTGGAGTTGAACGTGTTGTATTGCGCCGGTATCGAAAGGGCATACGACGCCACCGGCGCCGCCGAGAGGAGCTGACGCGGCGTGAGCGTCGCGTACGCCCCGCTCCCCGCCGGCTTCACGTCGATCTCAAGCCAGCGGCTCTGACCCGCGAACACCGCGCCAAAGTCCAGCGATGCTGAGAACCGTCCATCGCTCAGCGTCGTCCCCAGTGCCTGCAGCATCCCCCGACCTGACTCCCACCGCTCGACACGTCGTACAAACGGAACCGCAGATCGACCGGCCCCGCGCTTGGGCTCCCCGCCTCACGGATTTCTCCCTGATACACAAACGCGGAGCTCACCGGCTGCGCGCCGGCAGACATTCCCAGCGAGATCGCCGCTGCCACAACCGCCGCGAGTGCATGTCTCATTGCCGTTCTCCATTGAACCCCCGGTCACCAGTTTATCAGAGGTCTTGTCCATTCGCAACGCCAATTCACCCCCGCTGCAGGACGTACCCGCCGCCGAACCCTGGTTGGGCGTGCATGCCCTGGAGCCATTGGGCACGCGATGGACTCCTTGGCTGGAACCGACCCGCGCGGGTGACGTACCGTCGTCATATCATCCTGCTGTCCGTGTTACCCCAGGGGTGGGGCGACGGAGACCAAAAATGACCAGCCCCTCCACCCTCGACGCACGCCATGAGACCGGCCAACCCGCGCTTTTCATCTGCCCCTACTGCGGCGGGGCCACGCCAGATCAGCCGCGGTGTGGCAATTGCCGCGGCTTCCTCGATCCCCTCTCGCGTCAGGCCAGCCAGAACGCGATGGGTCCGTGGTTCATCCGCGACGAAACCGGCGCGGTGAGCGGTCGGGGCGGCCCGTTCCGTCCCGGATGCTCGTACGAGACGCTGGCCGAACTCGCCAGTCGCAAGAAAGTTGCCGTGGACACCATCATCCGAGGCCCGAGCACCAACCAGTTCTGGATGCCCGCTCGCCGCGTGCCGGGGTTGGCTCATCTCCTGGGTGTCTGCCACGCGTGCAAGGCGCAGGTGGATGGCGTCGAGCACGAGTGCCCGGATTGCCACGCGAGCTTTGAGCATCCCGCCGATCGCCAAAGTCTGGGGCTTCTGCCCGTCATGCTTCTGCCGGGCCAAGGTTCGGCCGAGATGGTCGCGTCATCGACGATGGGTGGTCAGACGACCAGCGGCAACGCGGCGCCGGGGGTGATGTCTCCGTATCCGGGGGGCACACTGAGCGATAAGCCGTCACAGGCCATCTTGCGTCATGTCGGCCTGATCGAGTCGCAGCTTCGCTGGGCGTGGATTCTCTTCATCACGGTGCTGGTGCTCTTCGCGGTTGCGATCGCGGTGGCGTCGGCGGCGATTTTCTCGGGCCTGATCGTCGTGACGATGCCGCAGGACTCGCAGGCTTCCGCGTCTCCCTCGGTGTCGGCCGCTCCAATCGAGAACCCATCGCTTCGGGGCGCTCATCCTCCGCGTGCGCCCGCCGCCACGCCCGATACCCCCGCCGAGCCCGCACCCGCGATACCCGACGCAGCGAAACCCGACCCCGCATCACCGGCCGTTGTCCCGGGGCCTGCGGCTGTGCCCCAGAGCATCGAATCCCAGGCCAGAGTGCTTCTGACACAGGACACCACCGACTCGCTATCCCGCGCCGAAACCATGCTGCAGGAGGCCATCAACGCCGGTGACAAGAACCCAAGTCTGGCCCAACTACTTACCGTCGTGCGTGAGAGGAAGACACACCACGCGCTCAAGGGCGTTCGCTAACGATTCTGTGGCGTGTGTGGGGCATGCGGCGGCTTGACTTCCACCGAGGGCGTCCAGGCCGCTTGTGATCCATTCACGGCGGGTTCCTTGCCAGCGCGATTAACCCACGCGATGCCAGTCACGCTCCGCGGCGGCATGTTCATGCGCTCGCGCTCGACCACCATCGGCCGATGTCTCACCTGAAAGTGGATCGCGCCGATGTACTCGCCCAAAACACCAAAGAAGAAGAGCTGAAGCCCCGAGAAGAAGAAGACCGCGACGATCAGCGTGGGAACGCCCGCGGGCGCGGTGCCCAGGTGTACCAGGTTGTAAACGAGGCTGAACGCGGCGAAAAGGAAGCTGCCGACGGCGGTCAGGAGGCCAAATCCCATGCAGAGCCGCAGCGGGACGTTGGTGAACGAGATCAGCCCGTTGAGTGCCTGATCGATCAGGTGGTACATGCGGTTCTTGGAAAAACCGCGTTTGCGTGCCTGCCACGTGTAATCGACGCCTGTCGCCGTGAAGCCCACGTTGGCGATCATGCCGCGGATGTAGGGGTAATGGTCGTCGCACTCGCGCAGCGCCTCGACCACGCACCGGTCGATGAGCTGGAACTCGCCCACGTCGGGCGGAATGGTGATGTTGGCGAAGCGGCTCACGAGGCGGTAATAAAGCCGCCTGACGGTTCGCATCGTGAACGATTCCTGACGCCGCTTGCGACGCCCGTACACCACCTGGTTCCCCTGCTCCCACAGACGAACGAACTGCGGGATCAGTTCGGGCGGATCCTGAAGATCGGCAGCCAGCAGCACCACCACCGCGTCGCCGCCAGCGTTGACAAGCCCGTTGAACGTCGATCGGAAAGGTCCGACGTTTCTCGCGTTCACGATCACCTTCACACATGGATCCTGTGCTGCAAGCTCGCGGAGTGTCGCGACGGTGCCGTCGTTCGACGCATTGTCGCAGAAGAGGTGCTCGCGGGTATATTCCGGCAGGTCACGCTCAAAGATGGTGCGGATCGCGGTGTAGCACTCGCGCACGTTGTCCTGCTCGTTGTACACCGGCGTGATGATGCAGATTGTCTTTCGCTGACTCATCGGTAGCCCCGGGCGTGTGTGTGTGGCGTCGCAAGCGTTCATCGTTCCAGCAGTCTAAGGGCCGCAGCGAAGGGGTCGCCGCAGACTTCGAGCATGTATTTCTGGCTTCCGACGCGGTTGTGCAACGCATCGGGTGCGCCCCATTTGGCAAACCTGGCTCGTTGACCATCGAGGACAGCAAGCACATCCGCCACGGCCGAGCCAAGCCCGCCGGTGACGCTGTGCTCTTCGAGCGTCAGAATCCCGCGCGTCTCTCGCGCGGCAGCCCTGACAGCCTCCTCGTCCAGCGGTTTGATCGTGTGCATGCTGAGCACTCGGGCCGTCACGCCGCGTTCGACCAGCTTTCCCGCCACTTCAAGAGCAATCCGCAGCATCGAACCCGTGCTGATGAGCGTCAGATCCTTGCCATCGCGCACCCTGATGGCCTTCCCGAGCACAAAATCCGGCGACGAAGTGTGCAGCACGGTCTCGCCTGCTTTGCCGAGCCGCAGATATCCCGGGCCGGGCTGGGCGATCATCGCTCGCGTCGCAAGATCGGCCTCAACCGGGTCCGCCGGCGCGACCACCGTCATTCCCGGCAGGCTCCGCATGATGGAGAGGTCTTCGATTCCGTGGTGCGTGTACCCCTGCGAGCCATACGCAAACCCAGCGCCCACCGAGACCACCTTCACACTCGCCTTGTGGTAGCAGACGTCGTTGCGGATCTGTTCCAGGCAGCGGAGCGTGGGAAAGTTTGCGATCGAGTATGTCAGGCAGACCTTGCCGCACATCGCAAGCCCGGCCGCCACGCCCGTCAGATTCTGCTCGGCGACGCCCACGTTCACGTAGCGATCCGGAAAGAGCGACGCGAACTCCTCGAGTACCGAGAAGCCAAGGTCGCCCGTCAGCAGCATCACCCGCGGGTCTTCTGCGGCGATCTTGCACAACGCTTTGATGAACGCGGTTCTCACGCCCGTGCCTCCAACTCGGCCTTCGCCTGTGCGAGCTGCGCCGCGTCGGGCGAGCGGTAGTGCCACAGGAGCTTGTTCTCCATGAACGAGACGCCCTTGCCCTTCACGGTGTGCGCAATGACGACCGAGGGCTTGCCCTTCTCGAACGGCACGACGTCCAGCGCACCAGCGATCGCCTCGTGGTCGTGCCCGTCGATCTCGCGCACGCTCCAGTTGAACGCCCGCCACTTGTCGGCGAAGGGGTCGAGGTCGAGCACCTCCTTCACCGTCCCGAACGACTGTATCTTGTTGAAATCGACGAGGACCACGAGATTGTCGAGACGGTGGTGCGGCGCGAAGAGCACCGCCTCCCAGATCGACCCCTCGTCGCACTCGCCGTCGGAAAGCAGACAGAACGACCGCCAGGGTGCCCCGTCGCGCTTGGCCGCCAGAGCCATGCCCGCCGCGACCGAGAGGCCGTGACCAAGGGAGCCCGACGAGAAATCCACACCCGGCACCCCGTGGTGGGTGATGTGCCCCGCAAGTTTCGAGCCATCGGCGCAGTAGGTGTCGAGCCACTCGCGCGGAAAGAACCCGCACTCGGCCAGCACGGCGTACACACCTGCCGCCCCGTGCCCCTTTGAGAGCACGAACCGGTCGCGCGAAGAGTCCGCTGGCTTCGCGGGGTCCACTTTCATCGCAAATCCATACAGACACGCCAGGAGATCGGCCATCGAGAGGCATGTGCCGATGTGCGACGCCCCGGCCCTGTGAACCATCGACAGCGCGTCGAGCCTCACGCGCCGTGCGAGGTCTCGTGAGCGATCCAGCCGTCCCGTCGATTCACTGCTGCACGAGGTCGCGGTGCTCACGATACCACTCCACAGTCTGTCGCAGCCCGCGATCCAGACCTACCGTCGGCTCCCAGCCGGTCGCGGCACAGAGTCGGGAAATATCCGCCTGAAGATGCATCACCTGGTCGGGACGGTAGGGGATGTCGCCGAACCCCAGCGGCAGTGCGGGGTCGATCTCGTCCCGCACTCGTTCGACGATCGAGCGGATTGAACAGGCCGACCCGGAGCCGAGATTGAACACGCCTGCCGCCCCGCGCTCGCCCGCCGCCACAATCGCGCGGGCCACGTCGGCCACGTAGCAATAGTCCCAGACCTGCTCGGCCGGAGTGAGCGCTGGCTTTTTTCGATCAAGAAGTTGCAGGATCATGCCGGGGATCATCCAGTAAGTCTCATCGCCCGGTCCGTACGACGAGAAGAGCCGGAGCCAGGCGACAGGCACTCGCTTCTCCGCGCCCAAACGGCCTAGCGCGAGCCCGGTCGCGAGCTTGGAGATTCCGTACAGGGTCGTGGGCTTCGTTGCCGCGTCCTCACTCGCTATGCCCGCGATCGGGCCATATTCAGCCTGAGACCCGAGGGCGACCACATGCCGCACGCCCGCATTTGTAGCGGCGAGGAACAGGTCGGTCGCAGCTTGAATGTTCCGCACTTGCCGCGGGTCGTTTCGGTCGGCGTTGCCAACGCCGTCCCAAGCGAGATGCATCATCACTCCTGGAGCAAACTTCCTGAGGGCAGCCTCATACGTGCCGACATGCGAGAGGTCGCCCTCGATGCGCGTAGTACACTCCAGCACGCCCTCGACCCTCCAGAGCCGCCGGCTACTTCCGCGAAGCAGGACAGCCGTCTCATGCCCGCGTTCGACAAGCTCGCGCAGCACCGCCGAGCCCACAAAGCCGGTCGAACCTGTCAAAAAGACGCGCACGGTCCGCTCCCTACATCCCTGCCAGCGCCGCAAGCGCCCGTTGAATCCGTTCCGACGCGGGTGGCCTGCCCAGGGTGTCAGTGTACCCGAATCGCAGTCTGTGGACTGTCTTCGCCAGCGCGATCCGCAGGTACAGCAGCCAGAATCGTTCGGTGTTCCAGTTGGTGCCATAGGCCTCGAAAAACGCCGCCCATCGCCGCTCAGGGTGGAACGTCGCCCACATGGCAAGGTCGTAGGTTGGATCGCCAATAAGCGCGTCCTCCCAGTCGATCAGCACTGGCCCATGGCCATCACCCGTGAAGACATTGTGATTCCCACAGTCGCCATGCAGGAGCCGGGTGGGTGTCGCGTCAAACGCAGTCTGGGCACGAGCAAACGCATCGCGGATCGTGTCGATCTCCGCTGTGGTTATGAGCCCGGCGACCTGGCACGCGACAAGGTGATCGTCCAGGCGAGTCAAGACGTGCCGCGACCATCGCGTGTGAACGCCTTGAAGTCTGCCTTCCTGGATTTCTAGAAATCCAAACTTACTGCCTTCTATTTCGTGCACGCGTCGCAGCATTCTGGCGAGAGCTGCAAGATGCGGGGTGATCGCCTTGTCGTCGCCGTCCAGTTTGCGCAGGCAGTGTCCCCGCGCGATCCTGCAAACCTGCATGTCAACCGGTGCCCATCGCCGCGAGGTGTCAACCCGGACGGTGGTGGCGCACCCGACTCCGGCCGCCGACGCCGCACTCGTCGCGATCGCGTCGGCGTGCATGCCCCAGTCAATCCCTTGCCGCCACAGGCGTCCGAGCCGAACGACGACAGGCTCGGTCTGCCCTCTGAGCCACGCGATGTAGACCTGATGAAAGGTGCCGGCGTTTGCGACCGCCTCAACACGATCAACCTCGCGCCCCGTGGCGCGGCCGGCGGCTTTGCCCGCCACCGTGGCGCTCAACCCGTCCGTCTCTGAATCGCGTATGCGAAGCGATCGCAGCAGCTCGTCCGGCAGCGGCAGATCCGACTTGGCCATGAACATCCGCCGGAGCGAAGCGTGATAGGCCTCGAGCGACCCGGCATTCAGTTCTGGATCGGCGTCGGTCATGGCTTTCTGAAGGTCAGATTTAGAACCGGACGGGCTCAACCCGCCCTGTTTCCAGGAACTGGTCGTAACCCATGAGGTGGTGGCTGACGGCGGTCAGATCACGCACGCCCTTCTTCTGCTCCGCGTTCAGCTCATTGGCTGTGCGCATGTTCTCCTCGGGCGTGGGCGTTCTGATCGTGCCCCAGGGCCTGATTTCCTTGAGCTCAACGGAGTTGAACGACGGCACGAGGCACTTCTCGCTGAACGGCAGGCCGATCCCCGCGAGCAGCGTCGAGATCGTTCCCTTGCGATCCGCGACCATGTCCTCGAACCGCATGATGTGGAACCGCCCCGGATACTTCCGCTTGTACGTCAGCGCAAGCATCTGGCAATATGCCCATGTGTGCGCGTAACGCTCCAGCGAAGGGGGGAAAGGCCTGCGGAACTGGTCCGCGTACCCCGCGTACGGATTGCGGCAGACGTGAATCACATGCCCCTTCGGAAAGTCGGCGAGAATCTTCTCAGAGTCGAGCACCTGCACAGGGTTGTACCCGACGCAAAACCGTTCCTGACCCGTCTTGTTCAGGTTCTCCCACGTGTCAAACGTGGAACGGAAAAACGCCTCGACGAGCGTTGCCCGCGTGCGGCCACGTTCCTTGAGGATCTCCGTGAAGCGGGTCCGGCGCTTCTTCTCGTCCATCACCATCCCGCACTCGCGGAACTTGGAGCGGGCCGGCACGCGCAGGTAGGTCTTGAGTTCCTCATCCCAAAAAGCCTCATAATCGGCCTCGGGCGTGGAGTTCATGGAAAACTCGGGCCAGCGGTAGCGGATGGGCACGTAGCTCGACAGGAAGTCGTTGTTCATGCCCGTGCCGACCTGGGACTCGAAGGGATAGACATGCAGTTCGGGGTGGCCGTCGAGCATTCGGTGGGTGGTGTTGCCACCGTTCTCGTACATCGCCGAGATCATGATGAGATTGAACTCTTTCAAGCCGAGGCCTCCGAAGGTTCTTGTGTGAGGAAATCACGATACCAGTCCACCGTCCGCCCCAGCCCCTGCTCGAGCGTGTAAAGCGGGCTCCACCCCAGCTCCTCCCGCGCCCGGCGGGCGGAGAGATATTGATGCACGATCTCGTTGCTCGCCTCGCCGCGAACGTCTGGCACGAGGTTCGACTCCATACGGGCGAGAATCTTCGTGACAAGCTGGAGCACCGTCACCTGGATCTCGTTGGAGAAGTTGTACGCCTTGCCGCGAAGCTCCGGGTTCCGGGCCAGCGCGTTCGCCAGCGTCATGTACGCGTGGGCACCGTCCTCGACATAGAAATAATCGCGCACGTACGTGCCGTCGCTGCGGATGATCGGCCTTTGCCCGCGGACAATGCTGCGGATGGTCCCCGGCACGATGCGATTCCAGTTGAGGTCTCCCCCGCCGTAGAAATTGCCGCAGCGTGTGACGACAATCGGTAGGTCGTATGTGTGGGCATACGTCTGTGCGATCAGATCGGAGCAGCTCTTGCTCACGTCGTAAGGGTGCCGGCCCTGGAGCGGCATCTCCTCGTCGTAGGGCAGCTTCTCCTGATCGCCGTACGCCTTGTCCGACGATGCGACGACGATCTGCTGAACCTTGGGGCTTCGGCGGCATGCCTCAAGCAGCGACCACGTTCCGCGGATATTGGCCTCGAACGTCGAGACAGGATTTCGGTTGGCGATGCCCACGATCGTCTGGGCCGCGAGGTGGAAAACCGTCTGCACCTCATACTCGCCCAGCGCCCGCTCCAGAACTGCCTGATCGGAGATGTCGCCCCGAACCACCTTCACCTGCCCGAGCCGGCCACTCCGGGCGATCTCAGCCTGCGGCACCCAGTCGCGCACGAGGCAGACCACATCGGCCCCCGCCTCGGTCAGCCGCCGAACCAGCCACGAGCCCACGAGCCCCGTCGCGCCGGTGACGAGCGTGGGGCGGTCCTGCCATGAGATTGCCGGTGAGAGGGGGTTTGCGCTCAATCCTTCCACACCTTCCAGGGAGCCTTGTCAGCCTCCCACATGTCGTTCAACGCCTTGTACTCGCGGAACGTGTCCATCGCGAAGAAGAACCCGTCGTGCCGGTACGCCACAAGCTCTCCGCGCGCCGCCAGCGTTTCCAGCGGGCCGCGCTCCAGCACGCACTCGTCCCCGTCGATCAGCCCCAGCACCTTGCGGTCGAACACGAAGAAGCCCATCGATGCCCATCCGTCCATCTGTGGCTTTTCCAGGAAGTCCTCGACCCCGCCCTTCTCGTTCAGGTTCATCACACCGAACCGCGACATCGGGCGATGGGCCGAGATCGTAGCGAGCTTCCCGTGCGACCTGTGGAACGCGACCAGCTTGGAGATGTCGATGTCCGCCACCCCGTCGCCATACGTCACCATGAAGAGATCGTCGTCGATGTACCGCCCCGCCCGCCCCACACGCCCCCCCGTCATCGTGTTCTGCCCCGTGTCGGCCAGGGTGATCTCAAACGAGTTCTCGCCGTGCGCCCCGTGATACTCCACGCGGTGGCGCTCGCCCAGATGCACGGTGAAGTCCCGCTGCATCGCCTCGTAGTGGAGGAAATACTCCTTGATCATCTCGCCCTTGTACCCCACGCAAAGCACAAACTGGCGGTGCCCGTGGTGCGCGTAGGTCTTCATGATGTGCCACAGGATCGGCTTGCCGCCGATATCGACCAGCGGCTTGGGCTTGAACTCGGTCTCCTCGCGCATCCGGGTGCCCATGCCCCCGCAAAGAATCATCACTCGCATGTGCAGGACTCCTGGCCATCCCTTGGGCTTCCTGGCGCGGCCTTGGCGTGCTTCGAGCCCATGGAACGCCCTATGGAATGCCCTCCGGAATGCCCTTCGGAATGCATAATACGGCCCCGAGAGGCCGCTATCGCGGCTTGGTCAGTTCTTTCCACTTCCAATCATCCTTGTGCCCGGACTGGTCCACAATGGTGTCAAGCGCACCCTTCCCCGGGCCCTGGGTCACGACAATGCCCTCAAAGAGCGCGGCCGACTCGCCCGGGCCGCTCTCAGCCCGGTCGGTGAAACGCAGCTCAACCCGCGAGGCCGTGTCGGGAATCGCGCACGAGAACGTCGATGGGATCCCCGAGGCGATCATGTTCCATGCCCCGATCGATAACCCATCGGCCCGCGCGGTGATCGTCTGCTTGGGCGACATGCAGCGGACACGGAACGAGAGCACCCTGCCCGCCGCGG
>JAYVUC010000198.1:0-17613 GCA_043788295.1 Phycisphaerales bacterium | reverse complement strand
CCGATCATGTGGTAGCGCAAGGAGGGTGGGGGCACGCTGCTGGATTCCCGTTTGTGATTCGATATGTGGCGGTGTTTGAGCGGGCGACGGCGGTGTTTGAGCTCTCGGGCGGGGAATGGCCGCTGACGGTGTATCGTGACGGGGCGGCGTCGCATCCGGCGATACCGGTGCTCGGGTCGTATCAGTTACAGATTGATCATGTTCTGGAGGCGGTGGCGGCGGCGATGGCGGGGAGGCCGTTTGCGCTGCGGGCGACGATGCAGGATGCGGTGGCGGTGGCCGAGTTGCTGGAGCAGGAGCGCAACAGCCTTAGTGCCCGCTGATCGGTTGGAATGTGCCGGATGGCACGCCATAGATCGCGGCCAAGCGTTCGCTTGTGAGGGCTTGGGTGGGCGGGCCACTTGCGGCGATGTGGCCTTGCTCATCGAGCAGGACGGCGTGGTCGGCGAATCGCAGGGCAGCGTTGATGTCGTGCATGACGGCGACGACGACGCGTCCGTGGGCGGCCTGTGCTTTGAGGCATTCCATGGTCTGGATGGCGTACTTCGGGTCGAGGGAGGCGGCGGGTTCGTCGGCGAGCAGAACGCCGGTGCCGTGGGCGAGGGGTGAGAGCTGTGCGACGGCGCGGGCGAGGAGCATGCGTTGACGCTGTCCCTGGCTCAATTCGGTGACGAGTTGGCTGGCCAGGGGCGCGAGCCCGAGTTCTTGGAGGGCGCGGGCGACGATTTGTTGGTGTTGGGCGGCGGGCAATTTCCAGGCGAGGGGTCCAAAGCCGACAGCCTGGGCGACGGTGAATGCGAAGGCCATTTCGTCGCGTTGGGGCACGAGGGCAACGTGGCGGGCGAATCGCTGGCGGGGCCAGGCTTGCACGTCGGTGGCGTCGAGGGTGACGGTCCCCGCAGTGGGGGCGAGGTTACCCAGGCAGAGTCGAAGGAGGGTGGACTTGCCGCAGCCGTTGGGCCCGAGGACCGCGGTGAGGCGGCCGGGCGCGAAGTTGAGGGTCAGCCCGTGGAAGACTGTTCTGTCGGGCGTGTATGAGAACGCGACGTTATGGGCTGTCAGGATCACGCGGGAGGATAGTGGCACCCTGCGTCGTCGGCATGGGGCATATCCTGATCGGATGTCTGAATCACGCATTATCGCTGTCACTGGGTCCACGGGATTTGTCGGCCGCCATGTCGTGCGCGAGCTTGTGTCGCGCGGGCACACGGTGCGGGCGCTGGTGCGCGACGAGGCGAGGGCGCGTGGGGTGCTGCCGATGAGTTCGGGGCGTGTGGTGGTGGTGCGGGGCGATGTTCTGGATGAAGGGTCGCTCGACAGACTGTGCGGCGGTGCGGACGCGGCGGTCAACCTGGTGGGGATTCTCCGCGAGGGTCGCCATGGGCAGACGTTTGAACGGATGCATGTGAAGGCGACGCGGGCTTTTCTGGCGGCGGCGGCGAGCAACAAGGTGACGCGATTCGTGCAGATGTCGGCGCTGGGGGCATCGCCAGCGAGCCGGGCGGCGTACATGCGGACGAAGTTTGAGGCGGAGCGGCATGTGCGGCAATCGTCGATGGAGTGGACGATACTTCGCCCGTCGCTGATACTGGGTGAGGGGAGCGAGTTCCTGAGGATCGCGATCAACTGGGCCAAGGGCGAGGAAGCGCCGTGGATTTTCATGCCGTATTTCACGCGGCTTGAGTTTGACACGCGGGTGCCGCTTGGCGCGGTGAACTTCATCGATCCGCTGGTGCAGCCTGTGGCGGTGGAGGACGTTGCTGGTGCGGCGGCGTCGTGCCTGGATCATTCGGAGTCGGAGGGCGAGATATACCACCTCGTCGGTCCGGATCGCGTGGCGTGGCCGACGTTGCTCCGCTGGATTCGTGACACGTATGTGCATGGTGGGAACGAGCCGGGCGGTGTGCCCGGCGTGGTGGCGGCGGTGGCGGCGTCGGCGGCGGATCTCTTCGGGATGCGATACGTGCTACCATTTGACGCGGGCATGGCCATCATGGGCAGCGAGGATTCGGTGGGCGAACTCGTGAAGGTCCGCGAGCACCTCGGGCTCATCCCCCAGCAGGTGCTGACGCCCGCCCGCGAGCACGCGGCTGCTTACTGAGCCCGCCCAAGCCTCTCATTTATCACATCGTTCATCAACCCTATCCTTTGTTCACCCTGCACCGATCTATCGTGTGCCCGGGCTCACTTTGATTGAGCCCATGATTCCTGTTTCGTTCCAAAGTTGCAATACATGACACGTCCAATTTCAAAATCCATGCAAGAAAAGACCACAATTCCAAGTCCCGCCCCGGCTCCCCCAACTGTACCTGCGGCGGGCCGGTTTGATCGCCGATTCCTCCAGCACCTCAAGCACGACGGCTACACGCCGGTTCGGCTCGACGCGCTTGCCCACGATCTGGGCATTGATTCGAGCGAGCGCGAAGAGTTTGATGCGGCGATCAACGGCCTGGCTGCCCGCGGCATGGTCGTGATCGCGGCTTCGGGCCTCGTGCAACTGCCGTCGATCGCCGACAAGGGCGGGGAGAGCGACACGGGCGTCTTCGCCAACTTCCGACGGATTGCCAAGGGCGGCGGGTTTGCCCAGCCTGTTGAAGCTGTGCGTGAGGGGTCGGTGTTCATCGACGAGCAGTATGCGAAGGACGCGCTGAGCGGGGACACGGTTCGGATCAAGGTGTGGCGGGATCGGGCCCGCGAGCGGAACTTTCCTGCGCCGCAGTGGACGGGCGAGATCCTTGAGGTCGTCAAGCGCAAGCGGGTGAGTTTCAGCGGCGAGATCATGAAGAAGGGCGATCAGTGGCTGGTCTATCCCGACGGGCGGGAGATCACGCAGCCGATCATCGTGCGCGACGCGGACGCGAAGAACGTGCGTGACGGGCTCAAGGTGATCGTGGACATCGTGGTGTTTCCCGAGATGAACATGCTGGCTGAGGGCGTGATCACCAAGGTGCTGGGCGAGGCGGGGCGGCCCGACGTTGAGACACAGGCGGTGATCGCGGCGTACAGCCTGCCGGGTGAGTTTCCCGATGGGTGCCTGGAGCAGGCACGCGAGGTGACGGCGGTCTATGACCAGCAGATCGCGGATTATCTCAAGAGCGGCATCAAGGCGCTCGACGGGGAGTGGGGGCCGCGCGAAGATCTGACGGGTGATTTCATCATCACAATCGACCCGCCCGACGCGAAGGACTATGACGATGCGATCAGCATCCGTCGCAGTGAGTCGTTGCCAGGCGGGTGGGAGATCGGGGTGCATATCGCGGACGTCGCGCACTACCTTCCGCCCGGCTCGGCGATCGACGAGGAGGCAAAGGACCGCTGCAACAGCGTGTATCTGCCGCGGCTGGTGATTCCCATGATCCCTGAGCTGCTCTCCAATGGGATCTGCTCGCTTCAGGAGGGCGTACACCGGTTCTGCAAGTCGGCGTTTATGACGTACGACCGCGACGGGGTGTGCCGGAGCGAGGGGATCGGCAACACGCTGATCAAGTCGGCGAAGCGGCTGACGTATTTGGAGGCGCAGGCGCTGATCGACGGGGACTTGACCGAGGCGCGCAAGCACGCCAAGACGCCGCCCAAGTACACGGATCAGCTGCTGGAAACGCTGCAGGACATGAACGCGTGCGCGAAGGCGATCCAGGGGAGGCGAAAGAAGAAGGGGATGATCTCGCTGGAGCTACCCGACGCGGTGCTGGTGTACGACGAGCTTGGGCACGTGATTGACGCGAACAAGGAGGACGACGCGTTCACGCACACGCTGATCGAGATGTTGATGGTGGAGGCGAACGAGGTGGTGGCGCGGGTGTTTGAGCAGCTCAAGGTGCCGCTCTTGCGGCGGATTCACCCGGAGCCGACGCCCGGGGTTGTGGACGACATGCGTCGGACGGCGATGGTGGCGGGGTTCAAGATTCCGCAGAAGCCGTCGCGGGAGGAGTTGCAGACGCTCTTGGATGCGACGCGCGGGACACCGGCGGCGCGGGCGGTACACATGGCGGTGCTGCGGACGCTGACGAAGGCGGAGTACTCGCCGCTCTTGATCGGGCACTTTGCGCTGGCGAGCAAGGCGTACGCGCACTTCACGAGCCCGATTCGGCGGTACGCGGATCTGACGGTGCATCGGTGCTGCGCGGCGTACCTGCGGGCGACGGAGAACGGCACGGAGAGGCCACGTACCGACGATGACCGCAAGGCGCTGGGTCGATCGCTCCGCGATAGTGAGATGTGTGTGGATGAGGACGGGCTGACGGAGATTGGCCGCCACGCGACGACGCGCGAGCAGAACGCCGAGGCGGCCGAGGACAGCCTGAAGCGGTTCCTGATTCTTCAGCTTCTGGCGGCGCATATCGGCGAGGTGTATGCGGGCGCGGTGACGGGCGTATCGCCCAAGGGTCTGTTCGTGCAGCTCGACAAGTTCATCATCGACGGGTTCATCAAGCGGGAAGACCTGCCGGGCGACGTGACGCGCGACAATCAGACTCCCATCTGGAAGGTGGATCAGCGCACGGGCGGGCTGGTGGATATCAAGAGCGGCAGGTCGTTCAACGCGGGCGATTCGGTGACGGTGAAGATCGCCAATGTTGATCTGGCCAAGCGGACACTGGATCTGGTGCTTGACAACCCTGACGCGCGGGCGGCGGGCAAGCGCAAGGTGCTTGCGGACAAGCCTGGGGGCGGACTGGGCGGAATGGGCGGCGGAGGCGGCGGGGCTGGCTTTGGTGATCTGAAGTGTCGCACGGGCACGCAGCGTCGGAGCCAGAAGAGCAAGAACCGCGACAAGGGCAAGCCCGATTGGCGGAAGGATCGGTGAGGGTCTGCGGAAAAGGGCCTATTCGGCTCGCCGCTGGAGTTTCTCGGTCTGTGAACGGAGCACGCTGCGTTCGTCGTCGGAGAGCGAGTGCAATCCACCCTCGCGCACTTTTGCGAGGACGCGATCGATAGCGGCCTGATCGGAGGCGGAAACGACCGACCGGATCGTGCCGCGCGGCGGCCCTGGTGCTGGTTTGCGCGAATCGGAGAAGATGTCGAAGAAGTCGGTGAGCAGGTGGGAGTTGCGAATGAAGAAGTAACCGGCGACCGCGCCGCCCAGGTGGGCGGCGTCGCCACCGGCGTTGTTCCCGTTGAAGAGCAGGTTGATGGCGGCGATGGCGACATAGCCATAGGCGAGCATCTTCATGGAGAGCTCGACGGGCGGGAAGATCAGGGAGACGCGGTCTTTGGGGCGGAGCTTTGCGCAGGCCATGATGACGGCGAAGACGCCCGCCGATGCGCCCACGAGCGAGGTAGTGGGCTCGTCGACGAGCACGCCGGGGAGTGCCCGCAGGTGGAACATCTGAGTGTTGACGAATCCGGCGAGGTTGAGGAGCAGGTAGGAGAGGCCGCCGAAAATGCCACACACGAGGTAGAAGGCGAGGTATTTCTTCCGCCCAAGCGCTTCCTCGACGATGGTGCCGAACATGTAGAGCCCGAGCATGTTGAACGCGATGTGCATGGCGTTGGCATGGAGGAACTGGAAGGTGACGAGGCGCCAGACCTGGAGCTTTGAGAAGCCCGTGTACGTCGAGAAGTGTCCGTACGCGGTCAGCGGGTCCATCACGACGTACATGGCTCCCTCAACTCCGCCGCTCGTCGCGGGATTCAGCACTGGTTGGTCGGTTCCTTTGTACACCAGAGGCTGGATGAGCACGGTGCCTGCGGATCGCAGATCCTGTGGTGTTGCAACGCCGCTCCAGTCGCCTCTGACAAAAATCTTGCTGATCTCCGAGTCGCGGAGGAGGGCTTTGTCGACCTCTCGCCGGAGAACGGGCACGCCACTGGTCTGCAGCAGTGCACTGAGCACGAACACGAGGCAGTTGACAACAATGATCCAGGTGTTGACGGACCAGCCTGCGGGGGAGCCCAAACGGCCTGCGAGCCCGCTGGCACGATATTGAGGTGATTTTGTGTATTGCCTGTCTGAGATGCCCATAGGGTGCGCTGCACTTACGAAAGGGGTGAAGGGTGCCAGCGGAGTTTACTCGCCCTGCAGCCTCCGGGTCGCGTGCCGCAAGAGCTGCCGCTCTTCATCGGTCAGGCTGCCCATCCCGCTGGTGGAGATTTTCGCAAGGACACGGTCGAGTTCGACTCCCTGTGATTCGGGCAAGGATGCCGGGCGGTCGTCGGGGCGTGGTGTGGAGGTTGAGAGCAGGCCCTCGTGTCGGCGGATCAGGGCGGGATTGTCGTCCCTGTCCGCAGCGGCCAATTCGACGGGGCATTGGTCGTCGAGAGGCAGCGCCGGGTCGGCCAATTCCTCGGGCACGACGAGCCAATCCGGGGGCGGGGCGTATTGGCCGCGGTTGTGGGACGGGTCGACGAACTCGGCGCGGCGCAGCTCGAGCCAGGATGCAAGCCCGCCGAAAAGTGCTATGACGACAAAGGTCGGCTGCTCACCCACGGCGCCCGCGACGAGGAGGACGCCCGCGACGAGGAGGCCGACGAGGCCGACGGTGCGGCGTGAGGCGTGTGGACCCGAGCCGCCAATGGCCTCGATGAGACGCCCGCCATCGAGGGGAGTGAGCGGCAGGAGATTGAGCCCCGCGACGGCGAAGTTGGCGTAGTAGGCCCACCAGGTCGCGGTCAGTAGAAGCGAGGGCCCCAGATTTCGCACGGGTGTCCGGGGGTCGAAGGGGTTGAAGCGCAGGAGCTCGTTTCCGGCTCCCTGGAGCATGAGTGCGCCGGCGAGCAGGACACCCAGCGTGATGCTGACGCCCGTGGGGGTGAGCACCACGAGAAGGCGCGGGGTCAGGCCTCGGGGCAGGGTCGGCCCGAGCAACGAACCCAGGGGCCAAAGGGGCACGTACTCCGCTTCGCCGCCCACATTGCGGCAGATCCACAGGCGGGTCAATTCCCGGAGCAATGTTGTGAACAAAACTCCAAGCACACCCAGCGCGATGTGGGTCGGACCGATCCGATCGGGCAGGATCGCCAGAAGGCCTTCGGCGATGATCCAGAAGGCGACGATCCAGTGGACGCCGATGCGATATCCCTGCCACGAGAACAGGGTGACCGACCACGTGAGCGGGTCGTCCCACCTGGCCATGATGGTCACGAGCCGCTGGCGACTCGAACCGCTGCGACCCGAGGGCTTTGCCGCAGGCACACCACCCGAACCCATTGAATCCGGGTTTGGGTGGGCGTTTTGGCCAGGGTCGGCCTGGTGATCGGGTTGGCGGTCTGATGGGCGTGCCACGGTGTCTCACTTCTCTCCTACAGCATCCCGCGCGAGCGGGCCAAAAGCAAGGTCAAGATCGACTTTGCGTCCTGCAATTCTCCCGACTCGATCATTCGCATCGCGGCCGAAGCCGCGACCGGTTCCACCGTTAGTGATTCGTCCTCTTCGAGCCGTTGACCAACCGGGGTCAAACCATGGGCGAGATAAGCCCACATGAGTTCATCGGTCATCCCCGGCGTTGTATAAAACCGGGTGAGCAATTCCAAGGTTGCGGCCTGATAACCGGCTTCTTCCTCCAGCTCCCTTCCTGCGGTGACTTCGGGTGGCTCGCCTGTTTCCCGCGTTCCGGCGGGCAGTTCCAGGAGCGACTGGCCGATGGTGAAACGGTCGTTGCGTACGAACAGGATCGTTGGTTCACCGCCATTTGGTGCGTGCAGAATGGGCAGAACCACCACAGCCCCCGGGTGTCGAACGCACTCGCGCCGGACTTCTTGCCCGGAGGCTGTCCTGAGCGTGATTTGTTCGTACGAAAACTTCTTTCCCTGGTGCAGGGTTGTTCGCCCGATCTCGCGGTTGTGGGTGTGTGGTGGCGTTGGACTCATGTCGCAACTGTAACGGGTGGGTACCATCCGCGCTGATGTCTGGTTTCACGCACAACCCCGCAGAATTGCCGCCCGATCTGCCGGTTCCGGTTGATGACGGCGCGGCGGCGCATGTTCGGCGGTCGGTGATGCCCGATCTCGATCTGCCGACGACTGCGGGCGGGACTCGAAATCTTCGGCGTCTGAAAACGGGTCAGAATCACAAGTTCGTGGTGTTCTTTTACCCGCGGACCGGGGTTCCCGGTGAGCCGCCGGTAATTCGGGCGGATGGGCTTGAATGGGATGCGCTCGCCGGGGCACGGGGCTGCACGCCGCAGAGCTGTTCGTTCCGCGATCTGCACGCGGCCTATACGGAAATGGGCGTGGATGTGTACGGCATCTCGACGAGCACGCCGGAACACCAGCTCGCGTTTGTGCGGCGGAACCACATCCCGTTTGAGATGCTCAGCGACCATGAGCTTGGACTAACGCGGGCGATGGATCTGCCGACCTTTGAATGGCCCGTGAGATCGGGAGGGCCTTGCACGCTGATTCGGCGCATGGTGTGGCATGTGGAGGTTTGTACCGACGGCACACCTCGAGTCTGCAAGGTCTGGTATCCCGTCTTTCCACCGGATCGTTGTGCGCAGATGGCCATCGACTGGCTGACGCGGCGTGCGCGTATGGGAATCTACGGGCCTGAGCAAGTCGGGCCTGAAGCGTTCCGTAACGCGCTGGTCCGCGAGTTCCGCTCGACGATCATCGAATCGCGTGGCAGGTCGTTTGATGCCATGACACTCACGATGTATGTTGCGATGTATGACGGGGCGTTCGCCGGGCTCATCACGATGAATATGGGTGTGGACGAGCTTGAGGTGGTGACGCTCCAGTCGATGGTGCCTGGGCATGGCGTGGGCTCGTACCTGCTTGAAGCTGTGGAGGCCCTGGCGAGGTCCAAGGGCTGTCGTCGCATTTTTCTCACCACGGGCAACGAGAACCTTCACGCGATGGGGTTCTATCAGCGTCAGGGGTGGCGGATTGTGGCTGTACACAAGGACGCGATGAACGCTGCAAGAGCCCGCAACGCCGCACTTCCACGAATGGCGGCGAACGGGATTCTGATTCAGGATGAGCTTGAACTGGAGTTGGTGCTCCAGCCCCGTTTCAATCTCGTTCCCTAGGATTTCGCACGAACGGAGTTGCCCATGTCCGCCCGACTTGAAGTGACGAAGACCTACAAGCTGTACATCGACGGCAAGTTCCCGCGCAGCGAGAGCGGTCGCTCGATGATCGTGACGCACGGGACCACATCGGTTCATGTGTGCAAGGCGAGCCGCAAGGACTACCGCGACGCGGTGGAGGCTGCTCGCAAGGCCCAGGCCGGGTGGGCGGGGTCGACGGCGTATCTCCGTGGGCAGATTCTGTATCGGATTGCGGAAATGCTGGAAGGCAAGCGCGACGAGCTGGTTGCCCTGGCAGAGCCCGAAGCGCAAGCGAGGGTTGGGCGCACGACCACCAAGGGCGTTCGTTCCGCCAAGAATCCACGTCCTCATACCGCAGCTGCCGAAGTCCAGGCGTCCATCGACCGCGTGATTTGCTACGCCGGGTGGGCCGACAAGTACGCGCAGGTGCTCGGGTGCAACAACCCGGTGTCGGGGCCATTCTACAACTTCACCGTTCCTGAACCCACGGGCGTGGTCGCGGTGATTGCGCCCGACTCGCCGTCGTTCCTGGGGCTCGTGTCGCTGCTTGCACCGGCGATTTGCTCGGGGAACACGGCGATCTGCGTTGCCAGCGAGACCAACCCGCTGCCGGCGCTGGTGCTGGGCGAGGCGTGCGCGACTGGCGATGTGCCGCCGGGGGTGGTGAACATTCTGAGCGGAGAGCGGGCCGAACTGCTCAAGGTCATCGCCGGTCACCGGGATACGGACGCGATTCACGCGGCGAATCTGCCTGCGGGCGATGCGGCGGCATTGCGTGAGGGTGTCGCAGAAAATCTCAAGCGTGTGACGATCCGCGAGGTTGCGGATTGGTACAGCGCCGACTGCAACTCGCCCTGGTGGATCGAGCCGATGGTTGAGATGAAGACGATCTGGCACCCAGCGTCGGTGTAGCTGTTCAATTCGGCGTGCGATCGTGGCCCATCAGCGACCGGGCGCGTGCGATCAGCCAGTCCCAGTTCATGGCGGGCCCAGGGTCGTTCTTGTTTCCCTGGACGTGATAATGCCCCAGAATGCCGTGGAACCCGGCGAATTGTTCTGGTGAGAGTTGGTGGGTGATCAATATGCCATCCGGGCTGCGCGGATAGTCGGGCACGATTCGCGGCAAGGCGGTGCAGAGCGTTGCGGTGAGCTTCGCGAGTGCGTCGTACTGCTGGGGCGTGAAGTCCTGCATGGCGAGCGTCTGGCCCTGCACCTCGCCCACGATGGGGCCGCGGCGGGCGGGCCTGGCGACGAAGTTCTGCGTGCGAAAGGGCTGCTCGCCGTTCACCAGCAGGTGGTCTGGCAGTGTGACGATGTCGTTGCCCGCAGCATCGGGCGTGTACCAGCGGTCGAGCGTGGATCGCTGCGAGAGCGGATACGCGCCGATGTTGGCGATCTCGACGCCGACTGAGCGGTCGTTGGCGATCGTGGCGTGGCGTGCGCGTTCCTTGAGGTCAAGGGTCTGGTAGACGGTGCCGTCGAGGTCGATCATGAAATGGACGGAGAGCCCGCGATGATCGTGGAGCACGTCGAAACACTGGCGCGAGGCGCCACAGGCGTCGAAATGCAGGACGAACTGGTCGATGTGCTCGCGGAGCATGTCGAGGGACCACCCGCCGCCGCGGACGTGCTCGATGTCGCTCGCGTCGAGCCCCTTGCGCAGGCTGTAGCGATTGGGCGTGTTGGTGTCGGTCATGCCCGCCTTGGTCCATATTGCCGTGGTCGCGGCCCAGTCGGCCTGGTCGATGGGTGTGAAGCGTCGCTCGACGCGGTAGGCGTCGAACCCGCCGGGATCGGTCCACAGCACGACCGGCGTTCCAGTGTGGAACAATTGTCCAGCGATGACGATCTCGTCCCCGCGGCGTACAAGAAGTTCACCTGGCCGTGACACGGCTGTGCAGCCGCACACGAGCAGCAACGCGAGGAATGCACACCATGCGACGACCTTCATGGGGTGAGGATAGTGCGGCGGCGTTGGGGTGTCCGGGCTAGCCCATCACGTCGAGGCATCGCCCGATGGCTGGCTGCACTTCGAGCGCGAGACGTGCGGCAAGCCTTCGCGCCTCGCGGTAGACCTCGTTCTGAATCGCGAGATAGAGGCTGTATGGGATCGGGTCCTGGTGTACACGGCACGCCGTCGAAGGGGGCCTCGAATGCACGCAATACGCCCGCATCGCCGTGGCGAGAGCGGGGGGGCAGGCGGCAATTCTGGAGCATGACGGCATCATCCGCCGAGACAGCAAACGAGCCGTGTGCCTCTCGCCCGGAGGCCTGTCCCCTGGGCGGTCCCAAGTGTGACAGGCCTATAAGAACGGCCAAGTGTCCGTGTGACGCGAGAGCACGGTCGGGGTGTGCGGGCTGGTCGGGAAGGTTCGAGTGGGAGGCGAAAGCCGGCAGGGCGGGCGTGAGTCGTGTCGGCAACGTGGCGGGCGGCGTGGAGGCAACAGTGCTGCGAACGAGCGATCTGGATTACGACCTGCCGCCGGGACTCATTGCGACCGCGCCGGCCGCCCCGCGCGACGCCGCACGCCTGATGGTGGTCTCGCGGGCGTCGGGTGAAATCGTTCGGCACGCGGCGGTTCGGGAACTTGCGAGCCTCCTCACGCCCGGCGATCTGCTGGTCTTCAACGCGACACGCGTGCTTCGTGCGCGCTTTGTGGGCGCGCGCGTCGACACGGGTGGCTCGGTGGAAGGGCTCTATCTCGGCCCGGCGCAGGATTATCTCTGGCGCGTGCTTCTTCGCGCAAAACGACCGCGCGAGGGGCGTCGCATCAGGCTTCATGGGCGCGAGGGAGGCGAGTTGATCGAGCTGGAACTGGTCTCGGCGGGCGTCGAGGCCGGCGAATGGCTTGTTCGCCCGCTCGACGGGTCGGGGTGTGTCATTCTGGAACCAGCCGCGGCGATTCTCGAACGTGTTGGGCTCACGCCGCTCCCGCCCTACATCCTCAGGGCTCGAAATGCGGAGGGGAAATCCGCCTCAGCCACCGACGATCTTGATCGCGTTCGCTACCAGACTGTGTTCGCGCAGCCTGGGGCCGGGGGATCGGTCGCCGCTCCGACAGCGGGCTTGCACTTCACACTGGCGATGCTCGCCCAGCTAGAGCAGATAGGAGTTGAACGTACGGAAGTGATCCTCCACGTCGGCACGGGCACGTTCCGCACGGTGGAAACCGAATACGTCGAGCAGCACCCGATGCACGAGGAATGGTGTTCCATGCCTGCGGCGGCTATCGCGTCGATCGTGCGGGCAAAGGCACAGGGACGCCGGGTGATTGCGGTGGGCACGACCGCCGCGCGGACACTGGAGGCTTACGCGGAGCAGATGGCAAGCGGTGGGCGGGCACCCGAATCGCTTGCCACGCGAATCCTCATCACACCGGGCCGCCCGTGGCGATGGGTTGATGGTCTGTTGACCAACTTCCACCTGCCGAGATCGACGCTCATGGCGATGGTGGGGGCGATGTTCGCGGGCGGGGTGCCGACGCTCACCTCGCTCTACGCGGACGCGATCGCTCGCGGGTATCGGTTTTATTCATTTGGCGATGCGATGCTGATTGTCTGACGCGATCATTGTGCGGGCGTGATGTCCAGCTTCAGGACTGCGTTGCCGTTGATCTCAAAGTGCTCGACGACGATCTCGACCTCGCCGTCGGCGGGGTGCATGTACACCGCGTCGTTGCGTGTGGGCGCGTGCCACGTCCAGTTTTCCAGCACCGCTTTGCCCGCGACTGTGACGCGCACGCCGTCATCTGAGAGAGCCGAGAAACGCCACGACCCCGCGGGCATGAAAACCCGCGTCGTTGCGATGCACCCGAAATGATCCGCCCCCGGAGCTTTCGCGGCATCGAAGTTGGTCCACTTCATGTCCGCCGGCCCGCCGTATCCGTAGTCGATCGACAACGCGGGCAGGGTCACGCTCACCGCTTGCGGCGAGCTTGCCAGCCCGCGCCACGCGTCGAGATTCTTGGTCGGGTCTGTCTCTGGAGTCCATGGAAACAGCTTCAAGCCCCACGACGCCGTGAACACCGTGCCCGACAGTTCGGCGGACTCGCCGTCAACATCCACGTTCAGGCGATAAGACCTGATGCCCGGCTCGGCCGAAATGAGAAGCTCGCGTCGTCCATCATCCTTCGCCTCGATCTTGGCCTCGACGCCCGGTGCGGGACGGCTGGGGCCGAACGTCACTGTGCGAGCGCCGAATATCTCGTACACATGGGTGGAGCCCGCTTTGGTCCGTGGCCTGATGAAAGGCGACGAATGATCCCAAGGCCCCCATTCGCCCATCACGATCTTGTCGCGCCCGCGCAGGGAGTCTCGCGCACCCACGGGCCGTTTGTTGCCCAGCACCTCGTGCTTGGGGATCTCGTACTTGGGCACGGCACCCTCGGCGTCGATGGCGATCCCCGCGGTGATCTCCCGCTCCACAGCCCTGGGCGACGAGAGCTCGAAGGTGTTGCCCGCGATCACGGTTCCCTTGAACTTGGGCGAGTCGGCCTTGTCCTCACGCAGTTGCAACGCGGGCAGCTTCTCCTTCTCGCCCAGGCGCACAAAGCTCAGGGGCTCGGTCACCTTGAACGTGTTTCCGCTGATCACGTTGCTCACCACGCCCTTGTAGTTGGCCTTGCCCCAGGTCTTGGCCTCGAAGTCGCCGTGGGGTTTCCACCACATGTGCACGCCCGTGCGGTTGTTGGTGAACGAGTTGCCCACGATCACATTGCCCGCGCCGTGCTCGATGTTCACCCCGCCGCGTTCGAGCCCGTAGCCCATGCCGCCGTTGGCGTCGAACGAGTTGCCGGCGATGAGGAAGTCCTGCGAGTAACCGCCCCAGATGCCGCAGATCGCGCTGCCCTCGAAGCGGTTGCGGATGACCTTGTTCCCGAAGCTGAAGGTGAGTTCGAGCCCGTGCGCCGGGGCGAAGGAGAAATCGTTGTCGATGAACAGATTGTCGTTGCAGCCCTTTCTCGTGTGGTCGTACCCCGGGGGTGCGCCCTCGCCGTTGAGAGCCTCGACGCCCGCAAACCCGAAAAATCCGTCGCCCCCGTGGGTGACGGAGTTTTCGGCGAAGGTGTTGCCGCTGCACTGCTCGAAGGCGAGGATGCCCGCCGAATCCTGCCCGCGGTTGTAGACGCCCTCGCTGTGCCCGCGCACGCAGAAGTCCAGCGCGTTTCGGCTCACGGTGTTGCGGCTGGACCGGAACATCGCAAGCCCCCACCCGCTCAGGAACGAGCAATCGTTGTCGTAGACCTTCGAGTCGTTCACACCGTGCAGCAGGATGCCGTTCTGACCGCGGCGGACTTTCACGTCGTGGATCCGCACGCCGCTAGCGTCGCGCACGTAGACCGCTGCGCCCCACTGGGTGATCCATTCGCGCTCGTCGTCGTGATGCGGGAAGAGCCAGTCGGCCGCGTCCTCAGCCTCGATCGTTGACCGAAGCCTCTGGCGAAAGTTCCCGTCAAACTCCGCGCCGGCGATGTGGAGCCCATCGCACACCTCGGCGTGCAGCCCCACCTTGTAGCCTCTCACCCGCGCGTTGCGGATCGTGACATTTTTGTGCCCCTGCAGGCGAATCCCCTCGCCGGTCATCTGGTCCCACGCTGCGCCCGCTGCGGCACCCGCAAGTGTCGATCCATACGCGAAGTCCACGGTGATCCCGTCGGCGTCGATCTGGATCACGCCATTGCCGTCGGCGTCGGCGATGACCGTACCGGGCGGCACGACGATGGTGCAGCTCTGGGTGATGTGGGTGTTGTCGGCGGTCACGGTCACGACCGGCCCGGTCGGCGCGGGGTTCGAGAGCACGAACGGAGCAACGAACAACAACGCAGGCAGGGGCATCATGCCCAGAGCATACGTGGATTCACGGGCATCGGTGCGATCGGTTATGGCTGCTGCGACGACTGCTCGACATCGGCCCGGCTCACACGGTGATCGTCGCCCGCCGCACTCAGGGGGGCGCGATACGCCGCGTCGACCTTCGGCAGTTCGGCAGGGCGGCCCGAGAGCTTTGAGGCCGCGTCGTCCGCGTCCTCTTCCACGCCCTTGAGCCCCTTCTTGAACTCCACCACGCTGCGGCCCATGCTGCGGGCCACGTCCGGCAAACGGCTTCCGAAGATCAAAAGCGCGACCACCAGAATGACGATCCAATGCATCGGGCTGAGCAGACCTTCAATGAACGCGAGCGTGGCCATGGCGACCTCCTGTCGTTGCCCAACTGTAGGCTAAACGCCCGAGTGGCAAGGATGTTGCCCGGATAGTGGTTTCCGAGGCACGTATGAACAAAGTACAAACAACCTGCGTTTTCCACACGGAACATGAATATCGAATGAATATCAGTTGACACGCCAATCGCGTGTTGGTCTAATGGGCCATCTGGTTCGTCGCTGGGCTCTGGTTCCGGCGACAGGTCTTGGGCCGCTTCCCATTCGGGCGTTGCGGCACGGAGGGTCTTGCATGAAGAAGCGAGCATTCACGCTCATCGAACTCTTGGTCGTGATTGCCATCATCGCCCTGCTCATCTCGCTGCTCTTGCCGGCGCTGGGCAAGGCGAGGAAGGTGGCACAGATCGCCATCTCGATGTCGAACGTCCGAATGATCAACAACTCGACGAGCATGTACCAGGCCGACAACAAGGCCATGATGCCCATCACGCTGACCTACACGCATGGCGGGCGAAAGCGCACGTATCCGGTGAACCCGAGCCTCCCCAACGTGGGCGTGACCGGGTTCTGCACGTGGAGCTTTGCGGGCGGAAACCCCAACGGGTTTTTCTATGGCGCATACGGCGGAGCATTCGACATCATCGCTGTCGATCGCCCGCTCAATCAGTACGTCTACCCCGATCTCAAGCTCTACGACCCGGCAACGCCGGCGAATCCCAACGCCCGCATGACCGCCAACGATGAGAGTCGCAACAACGTCAAACTCAAGGTCTTCAAGGATCCCAGCGACCACATCGGCCACCAGGAAGCGTGGCCCAACGCCAACGCATCGGGCAGGACGTGCTTCGAGAGCATCGGAATCTCCTACCAGTGGCAGGCCAAGTGGTACGAGCAACTCGATCCAAGTGGCTTTGTCACGCCGACGCTGTTCAACAAGGGGAGCAAGCGGCTCCAGTTGGCCGATTCGTTCGTCACATCCAGGTTTGCCTGGGTCTGGGATGAATGGGCCGACATCATCATCTACAACGCGGACCCCAACGCGATCGTCAAGAATGGCTTCGGCGATAAGAACAAGAGTGTGATGGGGTTCATGGACGGCCATGCGGGGTACATCAAGGTCATCCCGGGGCACACCATCGAGTCGTACAAGAATGAGACATACTCGGTTGTCTTCGACGATCTCGTGATTCCGATTTGACCCAGACTGCCTGAACAAAGTGCGAACAGACCTGCGTTTTCCACAACGGCCGTGAATATAAGTTGACACGCGGATGGGCAGATGGTCTAATGGGCAATCTGGTTCGTCGCTGGGCTCTGGTTCCGGCGACAGGTCTTGGGCCGCTTCCCATTCGGGCATTGCGGCGAGGAGAAACGTCATGAAGAAGCGGGCGTTCACGCTCATCGAACTCTTGGTTGTCATTGCCATCATCGCGCTGCTCATCTCGCTGCTCTTGCCGGCGCTGGGCAAGGCCCGCAAGGCTGCGCAGATGGCGATCAGCCTCGCCAACCTGCGCGGCATCGCGGGTGCGAGCGAGATGTACCGCAACGAGAACAAGGGCTACTCGCCCATCATGTGGCTGGGTGCGGCCGGTCAGCCCCAGGGCGTCCCGGTCGCCGCTGGATGGTGTACGTGGAGTGCATGGGGCAAGTACTGCGATGGGTGGTGGTATGGCAAGTTCGGCGGCGTCTTTGACTGCTACTCCGCCGATCGGCCGCTGAACCAGTACGTCTATCCGTCCCTGGTCGGCGTTCGCCCGGCGGCGCGAGTTCCGGCGACTGACGGCGTTCGGGCCAACACCGAGATGAAGATGTTCAAGGATCCCAGCGACATCATCGGCCACCAGCAGGCGTGGCCGGGCGAGAATGGGCGTGGGCTGAGTCCGGGCCCGGCGGTCTCCTGCTACAACGACGAGGGCACGAGCTATCAGTGGTCCGCGAAGTGGTGGGACCAGATTGGCGGCATCACGGTGCCGCCGGGTCAGAACGCGTTCGTTTACCGGATGAAGTTTGGACTCAAGCGTCTTCAGCTCGCTGAATCGTTCATTCCGTCGCGGTTCTGCTGGGCGTACGACGAGTATCCCGATATTGTCGTCAACAGCAACGATCCGAACTATGTGCTCAAAAACGGCTACGGCGACAATAACAGAGGCAACATGTGTTTCTTTGACGGGCACGCCTCGTACACCGTTCTGACACCCGGCGCGAACGCCGAGGCGTACTCGAACGAGCGGTACTCGCTGGTCTTCGAGGATCTGCCGATGCCGTGAGTTTGGCGAATCTCCATCCAACTGTGATCCTGCGAGCACCGCCGAGGTGCTCGCTTTCATTTTCAGAGCCCTCGCCTTCTGAGCCCGCTCCTTCAGAGCCCGCAGCGCAAGCAAGCGTGGGCGCAGGGCATTCATTCGCGTTGAATGACTCGATACGTGCCTCGTTGACGATCGTCCATCTGTCATTCGGCGCGGCAGCAA
>JAYVUC010000197.1:0-2871 GCA_043788295.1 Phycisphaerales bacterium | reverse complement strand
CGCCTTGGTCGTGCCGCCATAGCCGCGCACGACGGTGAGCACGTTGGTCGCGATCGACGTGATCTGAAACACCTCGTTGGACCCGTCGGGCCGGACCAGATCACCGGCCTGAAACCTCGACCCGTTGGTCACCGTCAGCGCCGTCGCGTTCTGCGCGTCGGGCGTGTAGACCGTCTGGTTCATCGTGTCGGTGTTGGGAAGGAGGGTGTCCTCGATCCACTCGTGTACCGTATTGCTCGCCGGACGCTTCGCGTCGCCCAGATGGTTGAGCAGCGGTGTTTCGTACGGGCTCACGATCCCGATCACGTCAGACACATCCTCGATCAGCTCCGGCAGGTCCGTGCCCGCCCCGAATGTCGGCTTTCCAGTAAACGCCATATTTGCCCCCTTCCGATCTCTCACTTGAGATCATTCCCACAACATGAAACGACTCACGCTCCGCGCTTGGCCCGCAGGTATCCCAGCAGGCTCTTGCGATTTCCCTGTGCCGCGCTCGCCTTGTCGAACGCCTGATCCACCGCCGATGCGTACCGCATTTCCACCTGCGCCCCGGCACCCGCCGGCGCGGGCGGCGGCTGCGGTGGCTCAAACAGATTGGGCTTGCGGCTCTTCACATCCGCCACCGCCTGCCCCACGTCAATCCCCGGCTGCTTCAATAGCGCCTGCTCCACCAGCAGCATCGCCGTCTCCACATCCGCCGCCTTCGCGTCGATGAGCTGCTGCTCAACCTCGCGCCGCCGCCTGAGCGCGTCCAGCGTTTCCTGTGCCGACCCCAGCTCAGCCCGCAGGTTCGTGAGCGCGCCCTCCAGCTCCTTGATCTTCTCTTCGGCCTGCAACGCCCGCCCGCGCCATTGCGTCGAGTCGTTCTCGTTCGCGTTCGGAGCCGCCGTGAATACCGCGCCGCCGCCCACTCCTCCGCCGCCCTCGCCTTCACCCTCTGGCATGATTCATCTCCTCTGTTTGAGTTTCGATCGCAACCTCACACCACGCCCACGTCGGCCGCGGTGTACCCAAGCTCTTCCAGCACCCTGCCCTGCGGCACCCCGATCCGCAGCTTGCTCTCCGCCGCCAGCATCCGGTCGTGCTCGTCCACCGGCACCGGGTCGGGCCACATGATCCGCGTCCCGCGATCGCCCGGCGATGTGCGAAGCCCGCCCGCCCAGTCCATCGCCGTCAGCACAAGCCGGCACACTTCCGAGATGCCGCGCCCATAGGTCACACGCTTGCGCGCGGTCTTCGCAAGGGCACTCATCAGCGTCACCCGCAGCGCGGTCGCGCTCGAAAGGTTGCCGATGCGTCCTTGCACCACACCGCCCGCCAAGGGCGGCACACTTGACACCTTGTCCAGCGCGTCGCGCACCTGTTGGATGTGGTTGTCCTCGCTCGGGCTCGCCGCGTCCCCGCCGAATCCCTCGATCGACGCCTGCAGGTTGTCTGTCGTCCACACGCGTCCGGGGCCGATCGAAGCGTTGTCAAAGTTCTCGATGCCCTTGGCCAGGTACATCTTGAAGCTCTGCATCGCCACGCGATTCGCCCGGTCGCTCAGCCGCGTGTTCAGCTCGTCCTGCAGCGGGATCAACGGCTCCACTTCACTGATACCCGCATAGTTCAGCGGCTGGCTCAGGTTCTGCACATGCACCACCGGCAATTCACCCCCCACACCCCCCGTCCACGCGGGCTCTTCCTGATGCACGAGCCGTTCGTTGTCGTACTGCTGCCGCGCGCCGCCCGAAACAACCAGCGTGCTGTTGGCCGTCACACGAGTCGCTCGCGGGGCTCTGCCGCCGATCGCCCGCTTCCACCACGCCGCGTCCTCGGCCACATTCAACTGACGCTGGAAGTGAACCACATACGCGATGATCCGCCGATAGTCTGCCGGGTCCAGGATCGCGATGCCCCGCCGCGGGTCGATGACTTCGATGCGGATGTGTGCCGCAGCCTCCGCCGGGTCCATCTTCGCCCGTGCAGCGTCCTTCAACGCCTGCTCATCCACATGCACCATGAAGTCGACGTGGCCGAAGACGTGGCCGAGGAGCGCGGCATCCTGCAACAGCGCGATCCCGCCCGACTTCTCCCACACGGTGTCCAGCACACGCTCGATCGTCTTGCCTGTGTCCTTGTCGCCGGCTGTGCTGGCGATCTTGATGGGCTTGCCGAACATGAGGTCGATCATCGTCTGCACACGCCAGCCGATGTCGTTCTCGATCACCACCTCGCGGCGAATGCGCTGGCGATCGTCATCACCGGCTGACCCCATTCCAGTCCCGCGTCCGGTGACGCGCTGGGGCAGGCCAAGCTCCTGCCCCAGCGTGTACCACCCGCTCGACGCCCCGCGAGGAGAGTCGCCCATGCCCACCGGTCTGAGCGGATTTCTGTAATACGTCCAGAGTTTGTCCAGCCGCGGCAGGGCCGTGCCGGTGTGCTCGTCGATCACGAGCTTGAGTAACGCCTCATCGAGGCCAACGCCCGAAAACACGCTCAGCCGGTAGGCCATGGGCTTCCCCTCCCCCAACACGCACAGTCGATCGGACTGAGACGCCGCACCAGCGACATCACTCAGGCCCGATGGGGAACGGAGCGCGGACACGCCCGCGCGCACAACGGCGGTCGATGAAGTTGAAGAAAGTTGCAAGTGGTGGTGGAGAAGAGGACTGCGGTACGCGGAATTCTCGATGGGCTACATAGACCACAGCAACAGCCGTGCGCACGAGGTCGCCTGTGCCACCGACCGCCCTCCCTCCGTCCGCGACCACCAACACCATCGTGGCGGTCGGTGTCTTGAGTTTCACGTCCACCCAATCAGTCACGACACCCAAGGCACCGATCGCCGCCCCCACAGGAACCGGCGGTCCGATGGGTATGAAGACTTGT
>JAYVUC010000196.1:0-6475 GCA_043788295.1 Phycisphaerales bacterium | reverse complement strand
CCTTCGTCTGGACAGCCGGGGTCCAGGATATTCTGGACAAAATCCGACGCGCCAGGGCTGTACTCGATAAGACGCGATCAGCGTGAAACACTACACTAGCTTGCGCTGCGGGCTCTGGAAGAGAGACCAGGTTCGGAGAACCGGGCCACCGAAGGCACCGAGCCACCGAAGGCGTCGGAGCACCGAAGCCCTCAATCTCCCTGATCGAGCACCGCCATGAACGCTTCCTGCGGGATGGTGACGCTGCCGATCGACTTCATCCGCTTCTTGCCCTTTTTCTGCTTTTCAAGCAGCTTGCGTTTGCGGGAGACGTCGCCGCCGTAGCACTTGGCCAGCACGTCTTTGCGGAAGGCCTTGATGGTTTCGCGGGCGATGATCTTGCCGCCGATCGCCGATTGCAACGGAATCTCGAACTGGTGCTTGGGGATCTGTTCCTTGAGCCGCACGAGCAGCGAGCGGCCTCGCAACTCGGCCTTCAGTCGGTGCACGATCACCGAAAGAGCCTCGACGGGGTCGCCGTTGACGAGGATGTCCATCTTGACAAGCTCATCCCTCTGATAGCGGATGACCTCGTAGTCCATGGTGCCGTAGCCGCTGGTCATGCCCTTCATCTTGTCGAAGAAGTCGTAGATGATCTCGGCGAGAGGAATCTCGAAGTGGATCGTCTCGCGCGTGGCCGACACGTACGACTGGCTCTTGTAGGTGCCGCGCCGATCGAGGACGAGCTTCATCACGTCGCCAATGTATTCCTTGGGGAGCATGATCTCAAGCTTGCAGATCGGCTCGCGGATCTCCTCGACGATGCCCATGTTGGGTAGATCGGCCGGATTATGCACTTCAAGAAGCTGCATACCGGGCTTGAGGTCTTTGTAGTGCTCGCTCGCCTCGTCGACGGGCTTGAGCGATTGGCCGTTCGCGCCCGTGACAGTGTCGTTCGTCCGCACAAGGACGTGATACGAGACCGTGGGCGCGGTCTGCACGATCTCGACGCCGCCCTCTCGCTCCAGACGCTCCTGGATGATGTCCATGTGCAGGAGGCCCAGGAACCCGCAGCGGAAGCCGAAGCCCAAAGCCTCGGAATGCACCGGGGCGAACGTGAACGATGAGTCATTGAGCGAGAGTTTCTCATGGGCCTCGCGGAGTTCCTCGAAGTCGGTCGCCTTCTCGCCCTCGCCCGCCGTCGCGGGGTAGAAGTCGCAGAAAACCATCTGCCGTGGCGGCTGATAGCCCGGCAACGCCTCGGTCGCGGGGTCGATCGTGAGCGTGACCGTGTCGCCGATGCGCACATCCTTGAGCGAGCGGATTGCAGCAACGACGTAGCCCGTTTCGCCCGGGCCGAGTTCCTTCACGCGAACGGGCTTGGGCGTCATTTTGCCAAGGTCTGAGACGAGGAACTCGGTGCCCACGCCGATCATGCGGATCTTGTCACCGACTTTGAGGTGCCCGTCGAAGACACGGACGTAGGTGATGACGCCACGGTAGTCGTCGTAGACCGCGTCGAAGATCAGCGCTCGAAGCTGCGGCATCACCGCCGCCCTGGGCCCCGGCAGCTTGTCGCAGATCGCCGCAAGCAATTCGGGGATGCCCTGGCCCGTCTTGGCCGACACGAGCAGGCAATCCATCGCGTCAAAGCCCAGCGTCTGCTCGATCTCGTCGGCCACATCATCGGGCTTCGCGCCCGGCAGGTCGATCTTGTTGATGACCGGGATGATCGTCAGCCCCTCGTTGATCGCGAGGTACGCGTTCACGAGTGTCTGGGCCTGCACGCCCTGCGTCGAATCCACGACCAGAATCGCCCCATCACACGCCTTGAGAGCCCGTGCCACCTCGTAGTTGAAATCGACGTGCCCGGGCGTGTCAATGAAGTTCATCATGTAGAGGTCGCCGTGCTCCTCGGCCTTCCCTTTGATCGACGTGTGCTGGCCATCCTCCGACACCGCCTCGTACTCGGTCTCGAGCTCGTCTTTCATTGCCCCGAGCTTGTGGCGGTGCATGACAGTGACGGCCGACGCCTTGATCGTGATCCCGCGCTCACGCTCGAGGTCCATCGAGTCGAGGATCTGGTCCTTGGCCTCGCGCGCAGAGACGGCGTTGGTCGCCTGGAGCAGACGGTCGGCGAGGGTGCTCTTCCCGTGGTCGATGTGGGCGATGATGCTGAAGTTACGGATGTGTTTGGGTTGCTCGGCCATTGCCCCGGATGGTAGCGCATCGGCCGCCACCCTTGGTAGCAATCAGACCCGGCTGCCTACGCCGCCAGCTTGCGGAGTTCTGCCTCGATCGCCGTCCGATCGTCGTCGGGCTCGGGCTCCAGCGAGAAAGCGTTGGTAATCTGCGCGACGGTGGCAGCCGCTGACGCGAAGGTGTTGGATGCGATCCGCTGCCCGCCCGAGTCGTTCAAGTACGCCGTCACCCATCCCGGCTGGTCCGACACAAGCTCGAGCGTGAACCCGCCCAGGCGGAACGAAGCTGGAGCGGGCTTGGCGTTCAGAACGGTCTCGCGCGTGAGTGTCTCGTCGAGAATCCGCGCCAGTTGCAGGTGCACGATGTCGGCGAGCGAATCGACCGACTCCATGGAGCTGGCGACACCGCTGAAAACCGCCATCGTGGCCTTGTACTCGCTCGCGGCGCTGGCGATGAGCTTTGCCAGGTCGCGGTCGTCGCACCCGATCATCCGCGTGGCGAGGGCGGACATCGGGGCCTGCTCTTTGGGAAGCCTCGTCCGGTCGTCGAGCTCCAGGGCGCCCACGTAGTACGAGATGCGATGCAGGATGTGCTCGGCCTCGTTCCGTGTGCAATCTCCCGGCGGCGAGTGGTGCCAGACCATCGGCTTGGCGAGCATGGTCGGAAGCTTCCAGCGCTTCGAGAGCACCGCGATGATGTCCACATGCGTGTAGGGCAGCGTCGTGAACTCCTTGTGATGCCGCCGCGATGGGGGGGCCCGCTCCTCGTCGATCTCCAGAAACGACCTGCCCAGAAGCTTGTACATGAGCGGCAGTCCGGCGTCCATCATCAGCCCGACAATAAAGGATTCTGTCGTCGAGTGGGGAATCAATCGCCGCGCAAGGCACGCCGCAAGGCACCCGCGAAAGACCGACTCGCCCCACACGCGCCGCGAGATCTTGTGCGACACGTCGCCGCTCGCGGCGCGGCTGAGGTAGAACCCCAGGCTGAACGCTCTGAGCCGGTCGATCCCCAGGAGTGAGCACGCCCGTTCCATCGTCGAAACAGGAGTGATCTGGGCGAAGAACGCCGAATTGGCGAGCCTCAGGAGCCGTCCCGAGAGAGCAGCATCGGTCTTGATGATCTTGGCATAGTCGCCGAGCTGTGCGTCGGCGTTGTTCACGAGATCGAGAATCTTCATCGCAACCTCGGGCTGCGTCTCGATCCCTACCCGGTCCAGCTTCTCGCCCAGCGCGCGGTGGAGCTGATCGATCTCAGTCGCGGAAAGTTCGCACCTGGGCTTGAGCACTCGGTCCTCGCGCACGTGACTCGGCAACGCCACCACACATCCGGTGGCCTGTTCTGATTATTCGGCGCAAGTTTGACCCGACATCAACAGCCCATTCGGCATCTTTCCGCGTGCGCACGTCCCTGCCGCCTGTTCCGAGTATCCGACCTGACCAGCCGCTCGCTGCCCGCACACTCCACCCAGCTTCACATCAAGCCTTCCATCAGGGTTGGAGCCGCGTGCTTCGCCAAATCCCGCCGTGAAAGCCCGTGCCGGCGACAGTCAAGTCGCGCCGCCACTCCGCCCGATCGTGGATCCGGCCCGTGCCACCTTGCCAGAGCTCGACCCGCGTCGCCCACAGCCGATAGCCGCCCCAGTGATTTGGCCTGGGGATCGTTACGTTCCCACCAGCCAACAGCACCGCGGCGTCGACGCCCAGCTTGTTTACTGCCGCAGCAACCTTATCGAGCAAGGCCAGACGCGACTCGATAGGCTTGCTCTGATCGCTCGCCGTCGCACCCAGGCGACTCTCCCACCGCCGCGACGCGAAGTATCGGTCGCTCTCTTCGGCCGTACATCGCGTCACAACGCCCTCCACACGCACCTGCCGATCGGCGTGATCCCAGTGAAAGAGCACCGAGGCTTTGTGAGATTCCTCGATCTCACCCGCCTTGCGACTCTCGTAATTCGTGTAAAACTCCAGCGACGCTGCGGTCGCGTCCATTCCCTTGCACAGCACCGCACGCACGCTGGGCGAACCATCGGCGGCCGCCGTCGCGAGGTACATCACGTTGGGATTGGGCTGATGTTTGGCAGCCTTCGCCTCGTCGAACCACGCGACGACAATCCCCATCGGGTCCGCCGGCAGCGGATCGGGCAGCGGACGGTCGTGGGCGAAACGGTCGAGCAGGCGAAGAGCGAAGCTGGTCATGCCGGAAGAATAGAAGCACTCGCCGGGGAGAGGGCTGAGTGCCGAGGACTGAGGATAACGCTCCCCTTACCGATTTCTCCGATACTCAGTCCGCAGTCCTCTCTTTTCCCCAACCTGTCGGTTGCTGTCGCCTGTATGCCGACTACGGGAATCACGACCGTGGCCTCCTGCCTACGAATCCCCACTTGACCACCGCCCCCGACAACTTCGACTTTGGAAAGTACTCGCCAGCGGGGCGTGCCATGGCCCGCAAGGGTGCCGGTGGTGGCATCGCGCCGACTCCCCTCGGCAAGTTGTTCGACCGCGAACCGCCGTACTCACGCGAGGCCGAGATCGCCCTCCTGGGCTCCATGATCCTCGACGCGAAGGTCATCGCAGACGTGCTCCTGATCGTCCGCAGGGCCGAGGAGTTCTACGACCAGCACCACGCGTGGCTCTATCGCGCAATCATCGACGTCTTCGACCGTAGCCACGCCGAAAACCTCGACCTTGTCCAAGTTCAAGACCGCCTGCGCTCCCTCGGCGTCTACGACCAGATCGGCGGCGACGCAAAGCTCCTTGAGATCGTCGAGAGTGTGCCGTCGGCGTCCAACGCGCCGTACTACGCCCGCATCGTCTCCGAAAAAGCCAAGCTGCGACGGCTCATCGACGCCGCCGGCCAAATCCTCTTCGACGCGTACCACACCGGCAACCTCGGGCCCGAGGGCGCGAAGGAAGTCATCGACGGCGCCGAGACCGCCATCTTCGAGATCGCCGAAGAAGAACAAATCTCCGAGCCCCAGGAACTCCGCCTGCTCCTGCAGCAGGAAATCGACCGCATGGGCGACGGCCATGGCTATAGCGGCGTCCCCACCGGCTACGCCGAGCTCGACGGCATGCTCCAAGGCCTTCAGCCCGGCGAACTCGTCATCATCGCCGCACGCCCCTCCATGGGCAAGACCGCCCTCGCCCTCAACATGGCCGAGCAGATTTCACTGGGAGGCAAAGCCTTCGTCGGCCCCGGTTCATCCCGCTGCCCCATCGCCGTCTTCAGCCTTGAAATGTCCAAGGCCGCCGTGACCCAGCGCCTCATCTCCGCCCGCTCAGGAATCTCAAGCCACCACCTGCGCTCAGGCACCGTCTCCGACAACGACTTCCGCCGCGTCGTCGCCGCGTGCGGCGAGCTTGAGCAGGCCCCGATCTTCATCGACGACACGCCCAGCATGACCGTGATGACGCTCCGGGCCCGCGCCCGCCGCCTCGTAAGGCAACACGGAATCAAAGTCCTCATGATCGACTACCTGCAGCTCCTCACCAGCCCCGCTTCCGCACGCGAGAGCCGTCAGGTCGAAGTCTCATCCATCAGCCGCGGCATCAAGGCCCTCGCGCGCGAGTTGAGCATCCCCATCGTCTGCCTCTCGCAGCTCAACCGCGCCAGCGAATCGCGTGAGGGCAATCGCCCCCGCATGAGCGACCTGCGCGAGTCGGGCTCCATCGAGCAGGACGCCGATGTGATTGTGTTGTTACATCGCGAAGATTATTATCATGTGCAGGATCCCAACTGGTCGCTCGAAAACCCCGACAAGGCCGGCATCGCCGAACTTATCGTCGCCAAGCAACGCAACGGCCCCACCGGCGTCGTACGCCTCAAGTGGGATTCCAGCACCACACGCTTCAAAAACCTCGAAGCCTACAGCCACGCCCCCGCCGATTTCGACCGCCTCGCCCGAGTCGAACCCCCCACCCCGCCCAGGTCCAGCTTCCCGCCCCCGCAGGGCGGCCCCGCGCCCTTCTCCGGCGGTTCGTTCACGCCCGGCCGCAAGACCGGCCCCCTCGACGGCCACCGCGACGGCGGCGGGCCCGATCATGGTGGCGGAGAGGATGACATGGGGTTGCCGGTGTGAGGTGGGCCGTTCGCAGTGCCGCCGTCAAGCAACGGCCGAGAAGCACCAAGCATTAGAGACTGTTTCAAAACGTGAGTATCGGCCGATGAATACCGCGGTGGTCAACAGTGCAATGAGGCACCAGTATGGCAGCGGAGCTACTTCCAGAGGATCTGTGGACCGAGATCGAGCCGTTGTTGCCGCCGCCGTCGCGGGCGGAGACCGGGCGGCCGC
>JAYVUC010000195.1:0-4067 GCA_043788295.1 Phycisphaerales bacterium | reverse complement strand
CCTTCGTCTGGACAGCCGGGGTCCAGGATATTCTGGACAAAATCCGACGCGCCAGGGCTGTACTCGATAAGACGCGATCAGCGTGAAACACTACACTAGGTGCTTCCCGTCGGCCGTGCTGTACACGACCTCAACGCCCACCGCCCCGTCGCCGATGCCGTAGAACGGCGAACCGACGATGTTGGCGATTGTGCTGCCGACGCGGGCGGCCCCGGCGCCCTGATCAAAGAGCGTGAAGCGATATTGGACGACGAGGTCGCCGTGATTGCTGGGAGCGACGCCGATCTGGTCCTTGAACTTTGCCGAGAGCTTGGTCTCAAAGTCCTTCTGGGCTTCGGGATCAACCTTGACCGCCCCATCGAGCGGCCTGAGTGTCAGCCCGGTGTGAACAGTGCCGGGCATGGGCTGCTGAAGCACGAACGTCCGGCTGGAGGAGCAGCCCCCGACAAGCATCGGAGCGGCAAGCGAGAGCATGGCGAGAGCGATTCGGGAGAGCTGGCGTGCGTTCAAGATCGGTTCCTTTCGAGGTGAGAAGGGGAGCCGAGGTGAGATGCCGGAAGGGGACGATTGGTCACACGCGTTCTCGCAACCACCGCATGCAATCAACGTATAATTAAGAATGGCGGCTTGGCCTCGCCTTTCCGCCTGTCGATCGAGATGAACCATCCGCCGCCTTGCGTGTCTGCGTTCGCTGTCATCGTGTACGTATCACGGCTCCGCATCGCGACGCCGACTCGGGAAATCGGAATACCTCGCTCTTTGTAGATCTTCGTGGCAATTTGGATGGCTTGCGCCTTGGTGATCCCATTGTCCGGTGGAGCCGACACGTACTTCCAGTAGCCTGTGAGCAGATTTCGGACATTCATCGATGGTCCACTTTCAGACGTGGCTCAAACCTCTGATGACCGTCACCCCCCGCCCACAAGACTCACAAGCTCCACCCGATCACCATCCGCCAGGATCGCCGCTGCATGCTCGCGTTTGGGCACCAGGCGGCGGTTCACCTCGGCGGCGACGGCCCCTTTGTCCAAGGTCATCGCTTTGATCAGGTCGGCCACTGTGAGGCCGGCGGCGACCGACTTGGGCTCGCCGTTGACGGTCAGGGTGATGGAAGCGGGAGTATTGGGAGTGTTCGGGGGCAATGCGGCGGGCATGTCCAACGGTATGGGCCCCTACCATTGGTTTCATGCCCGCCCCAAACGAACGTACCGATCTCGCCGTCCAATCTGAACGGGCGGTGCTTGCCGCTGTTCGCTTCCCCCACTCCGAGTTCAACCGCGAGGATCCGTTCAGCGAGCTTCGGTCGCTGGCCGAGCAGGCGGGGGCGATGGTCGTCGGCGAATTGACGCAGAATCTGGCCCGCCCCACGCCCGCGACGTTCATGGGGCCGGGGAAGCTGGCGGAGCTCAAGACGCTCTGCGACGAATTGAACGCCGCGACGATCATCTTCGATCAGGATCTGGCCCCCAAGCAGATCAGCAACATCGAGAAGGCGACGCTCCGCAAGGTGCTCGACCGAAGCGAGCTGATCTTGGACATCTTTGCGAGCCGTGCGACCAGCGCGGAGGCCAAGCTGCAGACCGAGCTGGCGCAGCTCGAGTACACGTTTCCGCGCCTCAAGGCGATGTGGTCCCACCTCGAGCGCATCTCCGGCGGCATCGGATCAAAGGGCCCAGGCGAGCAGCAGCTTGAGATCGACCGGCGGCTCGTGCAGTCACGCAAGGACGATCTGAAGCGGCAACTGGCCGTGGTGCAGGAACGCAAGCGGCGCGAGGTGCAAAAGCGAAAGCTCGAGCACTTCACCGTCGGCATCGTGGGGTACACCAACGCGGGCAAGAGCACGCTCTTCAACACGCTGACCGCCGGCGGGGCATACGCCGACGATCGGCTCTTCGCCACGCTCATGACCCGCACACGCGAATGGCCCCTGGGCGGCGGGCTCAACGTCATGCTCAGCGACACCGTCGGGTTCGTGCGCGACCTGCCGCACAACCTCATCGCAGCCTTTCGCGCGACGCTGGAAGAGGCGACGCACGCCGATCTCTTGCTGATTGTGCTTGATGTCGCCGATTCGCAGGCGGAGATGCACTACCAGACAGTGACCAAGACGCTGGACGAACTGATCGAGCAGGCGAGCGAGCGCGAGGCGACGCTCAATCAGCGGTACACGCCGCCCCCGCGGGTGCTATTGCTCAACAAGGCCGACAAGCTGCGAGACAACCGCGAGCTGCTCGTGTGGCAACAAAAAGTACCGGGTGCCATTGCGATCTGTGCCCTCCCCGACCCGACTCTGCAGGCCGGCCTCGTGCCGCTCACCAAGCTGGTGTCTGACGCTGCCCGTGGCGAGCTCGAAGAGCTCGACATCACGCTGCCTCTGGCCGACAGCAAATCGGTGGTGATGGTTGAGAACCGGGCCGAAGTCCTCGATCGCCTGTACAGCGAATCAACCGTCACACTCCGCGTGAAGATCGGCACCAAGCAGCTCGCACAACTGCGGGCCCTTGGCGCAAAAATCGAGGCCTCCTCAACCGCCGATGGCCGCAAGGTCACGCTCCCCACCCGTGTCGAGGCTGAGATCCGCAAGCCCGGCTGGGGCGCGACCGACCCGCAGCCCGCGAAGGCGTGAGCCACCAATCCTCGTGTCCCGGTCTCAAAGGCACCATATTTCGCCCAAAACTGCGAGATGGTCGCATATTGTCTATGTATTAGAACGTAGAGTAAAAAATATTTGACACAACGATTGCCCATGCGTACACTCGGTTGCCGGGATGTCCAGTCACCCAATTCTTCGGCAAAGGAGCCTTCCGATGGAAACCGAGCAACGAGTGTCGTCGTTTCGAGAGCGGAGTGCCTGGGCAAACCTGATCGTCACCGTGCTGGTGATCGGGGCATACAAGGTGCAGACCTACCTCGCGGGTCCAAATGCGGACGCAGGGCGGGCGATCGGGGCATTCCTCGGCGCGATCGTCGTCCTGGTGGTTGTCACCATCGTGGTGAACATTGTGATTGCCCTGACCACGCCGCAGGAGCCCAAGGACGAACGCGATCTCTCGATCGAGCGCACCGCCTATCGCAACGCCTACTTCGCGCTCACCGCGGGCGTCTGGACAGCCGTGCCGATGGCGATGCTCTGGAGCGGGCTCGAAACTGCCGCCAACGCGCCCGCAACGCTGCCTGGGATCGTCTGGCTTCACCCCTCGACGCTCGGGCAGGTCTTGTTCTTGTGCTTTGTCTTCGCGGAGTGCGTCCATCTGGCAACGCAGGTCATCCTCTACCGGAGGACGGCGGGATGAGCACCCACCCGCCCCTATCGCCGATGCCCATCCGCAACAGCATCCGTCAGCTCCGTTTCGAGCATGGCGAGATGACGCAACAACAGCTGGCCCAGCTCGTGGGTGTCACCCGCCAGACGATCAACGCGATCGAGGCTGCCAAGTACTCGCCGACGCTCGAACTCGCGTTCCGGATCGCCAAGGCCTTCAATGTGCCGCTGGACGGCGTGTTTCAGGTGGAAGCGGGGGCGGTGTGAGGCGGGCAAGCTCGATAATGACGACGGCGCGACAAAGGCCACTGCCGAACAATTTCAATCAACAGGATTGAGTTTGCTCACGAGGCTCTTGGGCGCGATATTCCGCCACGCCGTGATGATCGCTCGCCGCACGGACGGCTCGTCCGCCTTCGCAAGCCGCACCTGCGTCGCCCCGCCAAGCCCCCAGTTCCCGCTGATCGGCACGAACGTCTCGGGATGAGCCGCGATGAACTGTGCCTGTTGCTCGGGCGTGAGCTTCACCATGCCGTCGTCGCGGTCATCGTCGCCCGTGAAGATCGTGGCGAAGATCTTGTTCTTCACGCGAAAGTCCGGATGCCCCATGTGCGACGCCTCCTGGGCCTGGGGCATGGAAAGAGCGATCTCGCGAAAGGCGTCGTCGGTCATGGCTCATCCCTCGGTGGGAAAATCATAGCCGATCGCCTAGGTTGTGTCCCACGGATAGCGTGTTCGGCGCGTGTGCGGTTGCGCCCTGCCTGAAGATCGGGGATGATCTGCGTCGGCAAGGAGGCCGACGATG
>JAYVUC010000194.1:0-6760 GCA_043788295.1 Phycisphaerales bacterium | reverse complement strand
ATAGCGACTGGTACAGGAAATGGGGGCAGGTCACTCAGCCTTCCAGTCGCGATCGGCGTGAGTCAGCAGTTCCCTTGCGATCCATACCTCGTCTTGAATGTCAGCCATTCTTTCAGCATACCCGACTGATCCGATTCTGGAGGGTGAGGCCAAAGATTCAGATGGGCTCCTTGCCGAATGCCGTCCCGGGCGGTGTGCGGAGCGTGAAACCTCCGGGCCTAGAATGAATCCAAGAGCTGGGCAGGGATGGCGGTAGTTTGGGGAGTATGGGATCGTGTGAGATAATTTCTTCGCTCGCCCGGATAGGCGGCGGAGAGTCAGGAGCAGTTATGGCAGGCGTAAACGTCAAGGAATTCACCGACGCGAACTTCGACGCCGAAGTGCTCAAGTCGGATCAGCCGGTGCTTGTGGATTTTTGGGCCGAATGGTGCGGCCCGTGCAAGGCCCTTGGCCCGACGATCGACTCTCTGGCGACCAAGTTCGCAGGGCGGGTGAAGATCGGCAAGATGGACATCGACTCCAACCGCGGCATCCCTGCGTCGTTCCAGATCATGGCGATCCCCACCGTGCTCGTTTTCAAGGGCGGCAAGGTCGTCAAGAAGTTCCAGGGCCTCACCAGCGAGTCGGTGATCGCCAGCACCCTTGAAGCCGCGGCGACGTGACCACCCGATGGCGAGTGATTCCAACACACCCGCAGCAGCGGCCGGACGCGTGCCCGAGGGCAAGCGTCTGCGTTGTGGCGTTGTGGGCGTGGGGCGCATGGGTCAGCACCATGCCCGCGTCTATGCGAACCTGCCCGATTGCGATCTCGTGGGCGTTGTCGATGCCAACAAGGACCGGCGGGGCGTGATCGCCGACAAGTTCGAGACAACCGGCATGGACTCGGTCGAGCAGTTGCTCGCGGCTGGGGTCGATGTCGTCTCGGTCGCGGTGCCGACGATCTATCACCAGTCGGCGACCGAGCCTTTGCTTCGCGCGGGGGTGGCGTGTCTGGTCGAGAAGCCGCTTGCGAAGGACGTCGAGAGCGCGATGGCGATCAAGAACCTCGCCGAGAAAACCGGCTCGGTGCTGATGGTGGGGCACATCGAGCGGTTCAACCCTGTGATCCGCGCGTTCCAGAAATCAACCGCCGGCGGCGCATCGGTGGTGCCGCGGTACATCGAGGTGCATCGCGTCAGCCCGATGACGTTCCGCTCGGTCGATATCGGCGTTGTCATGGACATGATGATCCACGACATCGACGTGCTGCTGATGCTCATGGGGGGGCGCGAGCCCGACGAGGTGGAGGCGACGGGTGTCGCGCTCATCACCGAGCACGAGGATATCTGCAACGCACGCCTCACCTGGCGGGGCGGGCTTACGGGCGAAGCGGGCACGGGCGATTGTGTTGCGAACGTTTCAGCGAGCCGCCTCGCCCTCAAGACCGAGCGCATCACGCGGATCACGGGCGAGAACGCGTACATCAAGATCGACTACGGTGCGAAGAACGGCACGATGATCCGCCGCATCGCCAACGAGCTGCAGATGCGTGAGATGCGCGAGCAGCTGCGGCGTGGGGCCGACCTGACGAGCCTGAAGTGGCAGGAGCTGGTGAACATCGAGCCGTTGACGGTCGATGACGCAGAGCCGATTGTGTCGGAGATCAACGAGTTCCTCGACGCCGTCCGCAGCGGCCGCCGCCCGGCCATCGACGCCGAGGCCGGCTTCGCCAACGTCCGCACCGCCCAGCGCATCGTGGACGCGATCCGACGGACGATGGGGACGTTTAAGCCGTCGATCGCGTGAGGAAATCTGATCGTGTCCGATCACGCGCCTGTTGATGCGTGGCTTCGCCACTCTTCCCGGAGCACGCCGAACAGCACAATATCTTTCCACTCGCCGAAACGTTGGATGTGCCGTCGCTGCACGCCCTCCTGGATCAGCCCGAGCTTTTCGAGCACGCGAATCGACCCGACATTGGTCGCGTGTACGCTCGCGTTGACGCGCGAGAGCTTCAGCTCCTCGAACGCGTACCGCAGCACGCGGGCGGTCGCCTCGGTCGCGTACCCCTTCCCCCAATGCGGCTCACCGACCACGTACCCGATCTCGGCCCGTTCGTGCGCTGATTCCCGCACGAGCCCGACGCTGCCGATCAACTCGCCGCTCTCGCGCAGCACCGCCGCAAACACCACCGACTTTCCCTCGGCGAACTCGCGCTCGATGCGTGCGAGCCACTCCTTCGCGTAGCACAGCTCGTACGGAAACGGATGCGACGAGGTCCACCGCACGACATTCATGTTGTTGCACACCCGCACGAGCGCATCGGCGTCGGTCGCGGCGTAGGGGCGAAGGATCAGGCGCGGGGTTTCGAGAATGGGAGGGGTGGGTGTTGGCATGCGTTTCCTCGCCGCATTATTCGCCGGTGGCGAAGGTGGCGAGGATCATCCGCTTCGGTGATCCTCGCTTCGGGAGACGTGCAGGCATCACCGCACTCCACAGCAACCGAAGCCCGCGAGGATCACCCTAACGGGATGATCCTCGCCACCCTCACTCCCCCATCCGCGTCACACCCACCGCAGTTGGCGAGGCCAGCAGCATCGCCGCCGCATCGCGGCCCACGGTCACGCGGCCTGCTGGGGTGACTGTGGCTGCGGTCTGCACTGCTCGGAACTCGCCCTGGCGGTCGAGGGTGCTCACGATGGAGTCGTGGGCGGTCTTGCCGCCGATCTTCGCCGCCGCCATGATCGTCTTTGCGCGCACCGTCGCCCGCACAAGCTCGATCTTCCCCGTCGCACACTCAAGATGCGGTCCGCCATCCATCGGGTCGATCTGATCGTGGCTCGCAAACCCCAGGCGTTCCAGAATCCGGCGCGCGGGCAGCGTGTCGTCGCTCACCGCCCCCGCCGCTGCGGCCACCTCGGGGTCCATGATCGAGAGGTCGATGGGTCCGGGCGGCACGAGCCCGGTGATGAACTCCTTGCTCTGCTGGCTGAAGCGGTAGACCTCGGCGAAGCTTCGCGGGATGAAGTGCCGCGTGAACTTCTCGAAAAACGGGTTGTATCCGTTCTTGTCGATCGGACCGAGCATCTCGGCGACCACGCGGGGGGCGAAGTGCCGACGAAAGAGCCCGATGAGATGGAACCGCGAGAACGACAGGAGGCGCCCGAGCCGCAGCTTGTGCCCGCGGAAGGCGTGGTTGAGGATCAGACCGCCGATCTCGGTGGGCCCGGAGCTGTCGGTCTCGAGGTTGGCGGTCTGGTGCGTCCATTCGAGCTTGAGCGATTCACTGCGGCGAGTCATGGTGCCAAGCCTGAGAAAGACGCGCGGATGCCCGGGGCCGCCCATCTTGGCGATGACCTGCGACGTGCCGACGACGCCGCGGCCTTCGACATCCTCGAGCACGAACAGAAACAGGTCCGAGTGCGAGGTGAGGGCCCGGATGCCCGCTGCCGAGTCGTGGAGGAGGTGGGGGGATGCACGCAGCTTTGACGCGGCTGCGGGCGACTTGCCGCTGGCGAGGCGTTGGAAGCTCGCGGTGCTCTGGGCGATTTTGTGGGCGATGATGTCGCGGTCGGGCGGCAGATTGATGAAAAACGTCTGCTTGGCGAGCGAGTGCAGATCGTCGAGGTCGGCGGGCTTGGCCTGGCGGATGAGGAACATGGGCGAGGGTACGGGAGGAGAAGCGAGAACGAACGAGAGAGGCCGCAGAGGGCGCAGTGGAACGCAGAGAGAGTGACGGGTGGCGAGGATCATCCGCCTCGGTGATCCTCGCTGGGCGCGCGGTGGCGAGTGGGTGTCGGAGTCGTCAAGGGGATTGTGAGTGTGCGTAGTGCGCGCAGAAAGGCGGCGGCCCCATGCCCGAGAGCCGCCGCCGTAGAACGTACTTGATGTTGTGGGTGCGTGTGGGGGTGGCCACGCACAATCGCGGGGCGTGTGGTTGAGGTCGGCGGTTCAGGCGTGGCACTTCAAGCCGAGGGTGAACTTTCGCGGCTTTGTTGTCGAGATCGCGCGGGGGCACCACCAAACGCGCGGTTCTTGCCGGAATGATTGCCACTGAATCAGGCGGCGTGGCCTTCCTCTATAATGGACTGCGATGCTTCGACTCGAACCAGACATCCCGTGAACCGTCTCCGCGCAGCGATCTCAACCTGCAGTGAGATCCAAACAGCCCCCGCAGCCCACGAACGCATGGAAATCAAGACCCCCGTCTCCGTTCTGATCCCACACCCCAATAGCCCCCTGAACCACCCATGGAAAGCACGCAGCTCAACTGGATCGCCAACTTCATCTGGGGCATCGCCGACGACGTGCTCCGCGACATCTACCAGCGAGGGAAGTACCGTGACGTCATTTTGCCCATGGTGGTGATCCGCCGCCTCGACGCCGTGCTGGAACCCACCAAACCCGCCGTGCTGGCGACCAAGAAGCGGCTTGAAGCGGCGAAGATCGTCGAGAAAGGCGCCGCGCTCAAGCAGGCCGCCGGGCAGGCGTTCTACAACGCCAGCCCCTTCACGCTGCGCGATCTGGCGAGCCGCAACCGGGCCGGGCAGCTCAGGGCCGACTTTGAGGCGTATCTCGATGGGTTTTCCGACAACGTCAAGGAGATACTCTCCAAGTTCAAGTTCCACAACCAGATCGCCACGCTGCACGAGAATGGCATCATCGGCCCGCTCATCGAGAAGTTCCTCAGCCGCGATATCAACCTGGGCCCCCAGCCCGTGCCCAACGCCGACGGCACGGTCCGGCTTCCCGCCCTCGACAACCACGCGATGGGCACGGTCTTCGAGGAGCTGATCCGTCGCTTCAACGAGGAGAACAACGAGGAGGCGGGCGAGCACTTCACCCCCCGCGACGTGGTTAGCCTCATGGCCGATCTGATCTTCACGCCGATCCAGGAGCAGATCAAATCGGCGACGTACCTCGTCTACGACGGCGCGTGCGGCACGGGCGGCATGCTCACCGTCGCCGAAGACCGCCTGCGAGAGCTCGCCAGGGCGCGCGGGAAGGACGTGGCCATCCACCTCTACGGCCAGGAGGTCAACCCCGAGACCTATGCCATCACAAAGGCCGACCTGTTGCTCAAGGGCGAGGGAGACGAGGCGGAGAATTTTGCCCACGCCTCGACGCTCAGCGCCGACGGATGGGGAAGCAAGACGTTCGATTTCATGCTCTCCAACCCGCCCTACGGCAAAAGCTGGAAGACCGATCTGGAGAAGATGGGCGGCAAGGACGGATTCAGGGACCACCGCTTTGTGATTGAGTACGCGGGCGACCCGGAATACTCGATGCTCACCCGCAGCAGCGACGGGCAGCTCCTCTTCCTCGTGAACAAGCTGATGAAGATGAAGACCGATTCGCCCCTGGGCAGCCGCATCGCCGAGGTCCACAACGGCTCCTCGCTCTTCACGGGCGATGCGGGCCAGGGCGAATCCAACATCCGCCGCTGGATCATCGAGAACGACTGGCTGGAGGCGATCATCGCCCTGCCGCTGAACATGTTCTACAACACGGGCATCGCCACGTACATCTGGGTGCTCACCAACCGCAAGCCCAAGCACCGCGCGGGCCGCGTGCAGCTCATCGACGCCACGGCGTGGAGCAAACCCCTCCGCAAGAACCTGGGCAAGAAGAACTGCGAGCTCTCCGCCGAGGACATCAAGAAAGTGATGGACGTGTTCCTGGCGTTCAAGGAAACGCCCGAGAGCAAGGTCTTCCCCAACGAGGCCTTCGGGTACTCAAAGGTCACCGTCGAGCGGTCCCTGCGGCTCAAAGGGACCGACCCCAACAAGGTCTACACCTCCAAGGAGATCAAGGCCCTCAAGGAGGCCCAGCCGCGGGACGAGAACGCCGCGCCGATCATCATCCAGGTCCACAAGAAGGCGGGGGGCGTGAAGGCCGACCCGCTGCACGGCTTGTTCGCCGCCACGGTGGATGGCAAGCCCGCCATCGTCGAGTACGAGCCCGACCCCGACCTGCGCGACACCGAGCAGGTGCCGCTGCTGGAGCCGGGCGGGATCGCCGCCTTCTTCGCCCGCGAGGTCGCGCCCCACGCCCCCGATGCGTGGATTGATGCGGAGGCGACCAAGGTCGGCTACGAGGTCAGTTTCACCCGCTACTTCTACAAACCCCCCGCGCTGCGCACGCTCGATGCGATCCGGGCCGACATCCTGGCCCTGGAGCAGGAGACCGAGGGGCTGCTGTCGGAGATCGTGGGGAGTGCGGCTGCGCCGGGGGGGACGAAGTAGGCCATGCTCGCCGAGTTGAAGCCATATCCAAGCGCCCCGCGGGCGGTGCCGAACGAGCCGTGGCTCGGGAGCGTGCCCGAGCACTGGGCCGTCGCGCGGTTGAAGACGGTCGTCGAGAACGTCGCGGACCAAACGGCAGACGCGGACAAGTCCGAGCGGTACATCGGTCTTGAACACATCGAGAGTTGGACGGGACGTATCAGTGCGGCGAACGCCTCCGCTGTCTCCGGGCAGGTGAAGCGGTTCCAGTCCGGCGACGTGTTGTTCGGCAAGTTGCGCCCGTATCTCGCCAAGGTCGTTCGCCCGGCTTTTGATGGCGTCTGTACCGGGGAGCTGCTCGTGCTTCGGCCTTCCTCGCCCGATGCGTATGGCCCGTACATGGAACATGTGCTCCGCAGCGCGGGCTTCATTCATCTGGTGAACAGCACGACGTTCGGGGCGAGGATGCCGCGTGCGGAGTGGGCCGTTGTCGGCACGATCGGCGTCCCCCTCCCTCCCCCCGCCGAGCAGGCGGGGATTGTGCGGTTCTTGGGGGC